>DAOVYA010000214.1 GCA_030635865.1 Gammaproteobacteria bacterium
AGCGATTTGTCGCCACCGGCTGAGCCACCACCGGCTTCACCGCAGCGCTTGTTACCGGACGTGACAACAACACCGCCATCTCGTGTTTCGCGTCAATGGCACTGGGCGGTGCTGGCTGTACTCATGGTATTACTGCTGGCCACGGTCTTCGTGCTGCTGGCGACGCCGGTTGTCGTGCAGATTACGCCAGAGCCGGACAGGCAGTCGTTAAGCGGTTTCCCCCCTGTCGTGACGATTGGCGATCGTCGGCTCGCATTACCCGGACGTTACACGGTGAATGCCAGCCGGGAGGGTCATTACCCGCTGCAGGAAACGATCAACATTACCATGGGAGGGTTGCAGGAATTCAACCTGCAACTGGCAGAACTTCCCGGGCGCATCAGTATCCAGCTGCAACCGCAGGTACCCTTCAGTGCGTTCATGGATGATACCCCGGTCCCAGCGGATGCCGACCGGGTGGTTGAAATTGACGGAGGCAAGCATCAGCTGCGCATTGAGACGGAGCGTTACCTGCCGGTTATAGAGCAGGTTGATATAGATGGCCTTGGGCAGGCGCAAACATTCAGCCATGTCTTGCAGCCGGGTTGGGCCGATGTGGCGATCCGCAGTGTACCGGCAGGCGCGGAAGTAAGGGTGGATAGTGTGCTGATCGGTGTGACGCCCGTGGATAAAGAGATAATGTACGGCCCGCGTACGATTGAACTGTCACTTGATCAATACAAGCCTGTCAGCCTGCAACAGGTCATTGTCGCAGGGTCTGACGTTCAGCTCGATGACATCCTGCTTGAACCTGCCGATGGGCGGCTGCTGATAGACAGCAAACCTGCCGGCGCAACGGTCAGTGTGGGTGGTGTCTTTTATGGCACAACACCGGCAACGATAGAACTGGCATCTGGCGTGGAACATATGGTGCGCCTGACCATGTCGGGTTATCAGCAGGTCGACACAGCGCTGCAACTGGCAGCAGAAGAACAACGCTCCATCCAGGTCAGTTTGCCACCGCAATACGGGATCGTGTTCATCAAGGCACGCCCGGCCGATGCAAGTTTATTTGTCGATGGCAAGCCGTCCGGCAAGGCAACGCAACGCTTGCGTCTGACTACGCGCGCGCACAGTCTTGAATTTAGAAAGCCGGGTTATGTGACAGAGCGACTCACTGTTACGCCACGCGCCGGGGTCAGCAAGAATATCGAAGCTGTTCTAAAGACAGAAGCACAGGCACAGGAAGATTCAAGGGCTGCGGCGATGCCGGACACACGCAAAACATCTGCCGGGCAAACACTGCACCTGGTTCGTCCCACGGACAGTTTCCGCATGGGTGCATCACGTCGCGAAGCGGGACGGCGTGCCAATGAAAGTCCCCGCCTGGTGCAATTGCAACGGCCGTTTTACCTGGGTGTGAATGAAGTGACCAATGGCGAGTATCGCGGCTTCAAGGCGGCACATGATTCCGGCAATGCGGAGGGTGCAACACTGAATGGTGAAACGCAGCCGGTCGTCAATATCAGCCGGGAGGATGCGGCCCGTTATTGCAACTGGCTGAGTGCCAGGGACGGCCTGCCGCCGGCTTACCTGGAAAGCGGGGAGCGGCTCGTTCTGGCTGTGCCGACGACAACCGGTTATCGACTGCCGACCGAGGCCGAGGGGGCCTATGTCGCCAGAAAGCTTGGCCGCCGGGATGAGAGTCGCTATCCGTGGTCCGGCAGTTTCCCGCCTACAGCAACGGTCGGTAATTTTGCCGATGCCAGTATCGCCGATACGCTCGCGAACACAGTACCTGGTTATAATGATGGCTACCAGGGGTCGGCACCGGTTGGCAGTTTCTCTGCCTGGCCGAGCGGTTATCATGATCTTGGCGGCAACGTGGCGGAATGGACGAACGATTTTTATGCGGTCTATCCCGGTGTCTCTGAGCAGTTGGTTACAGACCCAGTCGGGCCTGCCAGCGGTGAGCACTACGCGGTACGCGGATCCAGCTGGCGCCAGGGCAGTATTGCCGAGTTACGCCTGAGTTTCCGTGATTACAGTCGGGTCGCGCGACCCGACCTGGGGTTTCGAATTGCGCGGTATGCAGAGTAGGGTGGAATGATGCGAACAGCGTTACTGATATTAACTGTACTTTTCTTCGTTACCGGAAATTCTCATGCGGCTCCGCCTGCTGAAGACGAAAGACCGGATACCATGCAGCCGGTGCCGCCTCAGGAAAAGATGGCTGAAACAGGTCGAAAAAAATCTGCGAGTCCTGCCCCCGTTTTTACGCCATCAGAAAAAATCGGTGCAGACAGCGCAGTTTCCTTTCCGGTCGATATTTAACCAGGGACGCTATGAATGAAAAAAAATTACCCCGTTGAGCTGGTCTACCAGGTGTTCTCCTTGCTGATTGCATTCATCCTGGTGCATGCCCTGTACGTTACGCTCATCCGTCCGCAGGCAAGCGGCTTCCTCGAACAGGAAGCGGCGAATATGCAGGCGAATCCCGACCATGTGCAGCAGCGCTCCTTCTATGTCGTGATCAAGGACTATGAACAGGAAACCTGTTTTGTACTGATGTTATGGGCTTTTTCCATACTTGGATTCAAGGGCAGGGCCACGTTCGCACAGCAGCAGTTGCTGGAGCAGGACCTGATGCGCCTGCCGGCGGATATGCCGGTTGGACCGGAGGATACCCGGGAGCTGGCAGCCCGCTTGCAGGATCTTCCCGCGCGGATACAAAACTACCTGTTGCCGCGAGCGCTGTTAACGGCGATTGAACGTTTTGCAGCAACACGCAATGTGCAGAATGTTTCGACCGCGGCACGTGATATCTGCGAATCGGAGGGTGAACGCATGGAATCGGAACTCTCCATTATTCGCTACATTGCATGGGCGATTCCCTCGGTCGGTTTTATCGGAACAGTGCGTGGCATCGGTGATGCGCTGGGCCAGGCGCATCGCGCCGTGGAAGGTGATATTACCGGTGTCACCTCCAGCCTGGGTGTGGCTTTCAATTCGACCTTTATTGCGCTACTCATAAGTATTGTGCTGATGTTTTTCATACACCAGCTGCAATTGATGCAGGAGCGCCTGGTATTCGACAGTGAGCGTTATATTGATCACTGGTTTATCCGGCGTTTACGTGGTTGAGCGTGAATTTGTAAATTCATGTTATGAAACGCCGTCCCGTCTCACCATTTTCAATCTCCTTCCTCGATATCATGTTCTGCGGTTTTGGTGCAGTTGTTCTGCTCGTGCTGATTCTGAATACCGATACTGTGAGGGCGCGCAATGAGACCTTCAGCGACCTGAGTTCTGAAGTTGTTCACCTGGAACAGGAGGTGTTAATCGGGCAGGATGACCTGGTGGTGGCACGCAACGCGATGCAGGTCACAGAGCGGCAGCAGGTCACGATGCAAGGTGAAGCTGATCAGATTATCGAGACGATCAGGGCGCTGGAAATCCAGATTGCCAAACTGGAAAATGAAACGCTGGCCAGCCGTGCACACATCAACGATTTGTCATCTGATCTGAAAACGCTTGATACCGGGAAGAAGCGCCTGGGTGCACCGGTACCCGCCGAGCGTGATGGCGGCGACAGGGTGCGGGAGTTCAGGGGGGAAGGTGACCGCCAGTATCTGACCGGCCTGAAAGCAGGTGGCAAGCGAGTGCTGATCCTGGTGGATGTATCTGCCAGTATGCTGGATGAGACGATTATCAATGTCGTGAGACGTCGCAATATGAGTACGTCGCACAAGCTCAATGCACCGAAATGGCGACGGACGCTGGCCACGGCAGACTGGCTGGTCAGTAACCTGCCGCCAACGGCGGACTTCCAGCTGTATACCTTTAACACGGTTGCCCGATCTGCGCTCAAGGGATCAGATGGTAAATGGCTGCAGGCCGCCAGTCGCAGGGACG
>DAOVYA010000223.1 GCA_030635865.1 Gammaproteobacteria bacterium
AAGCATCATCCGAACGCTCTTTGCTCCAGAACCGGAACAGGTCATTGTCAGCCGATGTACTGGTGGCGCCACACCATGGCAGTATGACCTCGTCAACACCTGCTTTTGTCAAAGCTGTAAACCCGGCGATCGTTCTGTTTCCTGCAGGTTACCGGAACCGCTACCATTTCCCGAAACGGGTGGTTGTAGAGCGCTATACGGCGCTTGGTGCTGCAATCTATAATACCGGCGACAGCGGGGCAGTTTCGATCAGGCTGGGCGGCTCAAACGGCGGGCAACCGGAAATAAGCCTCTACCGGGGCACGCGGCGGCGCTACTGGAAACCTTGATGGCCCCCTGTAAACCCGTGTTTGGCTGCTGCTGTAAATACAGTATGATTCGCACCTGCGTAAATAACGAAGGATGGTGATTCTGTGTTAGAGATGGTGAAAGCAGGCGGCTGGTTGATGCTGCCGATCATTGCATGTTCAATCGTGGCGTTGGCGATTATCGTGGAAAGGATTTGGTCCCTGCAGCTGCAACGGGTGTTACCAAAAAACCTGGTCTCCCAGGTCTGGCGCTGGGAGAGGGCCAACCAGCTGAACAATGAAAACCTGCGGGAACTGCAGGACAGTTCGCCACTTGGTTCAATTCTCGCGGCCGGGTTGCTGAATCGTTACCACAGCCGTGATGTCATGAAGGAAAGCATCGAGGACACTGGCAGGCATGTTGTTCATGAGCTTGAACGGTACCTGAACACGCTCGGTACAATTGCAGCCATTACACCCTTGTTGGGTTTGCTTGGTACGGTAATTGGTATGATCAAGGTGTTTGCGACTATTACTACCCAGGGTGTGGGTAATCCGGGCGCACTGGCCGGCGGCATTTCCGAGGCATTGCTTACCACGGCTGCAGGCATGTCGGTTGTAATACCGACACTGATGCTTTATCGCTACTTCAGGGGCCGTGTAAGAATGCTTGTTCTGAAAATGGAGCAGGAAGCCATGACAGTGGTCGAAATCATGCACGGGCAGCGTGACGGGAGTGTTGACCGGGAAAACGGGCAATGAATCTTCAACCCGGTGAAACCGATGAGCCAGAGGTCAACCTGACACCACTGATCGATGTGGTGTTCCTGTTACTGATATTCTTTATGGTCACAACCACGTTCGAGCATCAGTCGCGTATCAAGATTGATTTGCCGGAAGCCACGGCTGCGCCCACCAGTGTGGATGATGAGTCACTTGAAATTATTATTGATGTGCAGGGGCGCTACTTTATTGGTGATCAGCAGGTGGTTAATACAACGCCTGAAACACTTAAAAGTGCTATCAGCAAGGCAATAGGGGACCGCGATGTGCCGACGGTCATTATCCGGGCGGATGCCAATACGCCACACCAGGCTGTTATTACGGCGCTGGATGTGACCAGTCAGCTGGGGCTCACACGCATCTCGCTGGCGACATCGAAGACTCCGGAAAAGTAACCGGCGAATACCGCAGGAGTCATGAAGCGTCTGGAATACTACTGGTACCTGCGCAGCCCCTGGATGATTCTGCTGACGCCGCTTTCCCTGGTCTACCGAATTGTTATCTGGTTGCGCCGCTATGCCTACAGGTTTGGCCTGCTTGCGAGCCACAAGCTCCCGGTGCCGGTTATTGTTGTTGGAAATATAACAGTTGGCGGCACTGGCAAGACACCACTGGTGGCCTGGATAGTAAACTACCTGAAGACGGCGGGTTACCATCCGGGTGTAGTATCACGGGGCTATCGTGGTAAGGCCGGCAGCTGGCCCCAGCAGGTGCGTCCTGACAGCGATCCGGCCATGGTTGGTGATGAAGCAGTATTGCTGGCGGGTATCTGCAAATGTCCGATGTCGGTAGCGCCGGACCGGGTTGCAGCTGCTGCCGCCCTGATCGAACACAATGATTGTGACATCATAGTGAGTGATGACGGGTTGCAGCATTATGCCCTGCAGCGTGATGTGGAAATTGCTGTTGTCGATGGAATTCGTCGTTACGGGAACGGCTTGTCCCTGCCGGCCGGACCGTTGCGTGAACCGCTCAAGCGGCTCACCGAAGTCGATATCGTGGTTGTGAACGGCCTGGGGGGTGGTAGTGAATTTCCGATGAAGATGAAATCAGAAGCAGCCATCAGCCTGATTGACGGTGAAAAGCAGTGCGAGCTGTCTGACTTCTACGGGCAGCCGGTACATGCCGTTGCCGCAATCGGGAATCCGGATCGTTTTTTTTCGTCACTGCGGCAGGCGGGTATACTGGTGGAGGAACATGCCTTTCCGGACCATTAATTTTTCCGGAAAGAGGATATTACCTTTGATGACGGCAAGCCGGTACTGATGACCGGAAAGGATGCCGTTAAATGCCGTCACCTGGCGGGCAGTAATCACTGGTATGTACCGGTCCAGACCAATATGACCGCGGAGTTCAGTGCCCGGTTGCGGGAACTGCTGGATATTAAGGAGCCTCTGATTGATTGACGAAACTCCGTCATTGCAACTTCCATCCCTCGTCATTGCGAGCGAAGCGCGGCAATCTCGTAAAGCTGGCAGCGGACGTGATGAGATTGCCACGTCACTTCGTTTCTCGCAAAGACGCGTAAAAAGGATTCATCGGTGTGCGCAGTGTGAAACAATGTCAGGATGCAATTATGGATAAAAAATTACTGGATATACTCGCTTGCCCGGTCTGTAAGGGTCCATTGATTTACTGGAAGGAAAAAAATGAACTGGTCTGCAAGGCAGATCGTCTGGCTTACCCTGTAAAGGATGATATTCCTGTCATGCTTGAAGAAGAAGCCAGGGTTATTCCTGCTGAAGAGGATATTTGACTGATTCATTGATATGGGAGCTGTTGATTTCTATGTCGTTATTCCGGCCCGTTACGCATCAACACGGCTGCCGGGTAAACCATTGCGGCTCATGGCAGGCCGGCCCATGTTGCAGCATGTGTGCGAGCGGGCCAACGAAAGCAGTGCGAAGCAGGTCATAATCGCAACCGATGACAGGAGAATTGCGGATGCAGCCAGCGGGTTTAACGCGAAAGTCTGCATGACCTCGGAGGAACACACATCCGGGACAGAACGACTGGCCGAGGTTGTCGAACAGCAGGGATGGAGTGATGATACGCTCGTGGTCAACCTGCAGGGTGATGAGCCTGCGATGCCTGCTTCACTAATTGACCAGGTCGCTGCTGATATGGCCACCCACCAGCAGGCTTCCATTGCGACGCTGGCTTGTCCGCTGGGCTCAACAGAAAATGAGATCAACCCCGACATTGTCAAGGTCGTGCTTGACCGCGAAGGTTATGCCCTGTATTTCAGTCGAGCCCCGATACCCTGGCACCGGGATGACTCCGGGCCGGCTGTCAACGTTGCCGGTACGTCGCCGGTCTTGCACCACATCGGCCTGTATGCCTACCGGGCACGGTTCCTGAGACACTATGGCGAGCTTGAGCGCTCACCCCTGGAAGTCTTCGAAAAACTTGAACAATTGCGTGCCCTTTGGCATGGAATGAAGATCCATGTCGGGATTACGGAGCAGATGCCTGTCTCCGGGGTGGATACCGAGGCAGACCTGCTGCGGGTTGAAAAGTTATTGTGAGCCAGTATTGACGTTAAAGAACTTGTCAGGATTTAGATATGGTTAATGTTCTATTCGTTTGCATGGGCAACATCTGTCGTTCGCCAACTGCACAGGGTGTATTTGAACAGTTGGTAGTCAGCCATGGCTTGTCAGAAATGATCCGTATTGACTCGGCC
>DAOVYA010000072.1 GCA_030635865.1 Gammaproteobacteria bacterium
CATATGCCGCAAGGGTGAATTATCCAGCACCGAGAGTGGCTGGGATTTTCTGAGCCAGCCCAGCGCGAAGGCCGTGGACCAGCGAACACCACTTTTAAACGCTGTCCAGGGATCCGACTTGAAAACCTTGCCAATATGGAAGTTGGCATAGATTCCATACAGACGGTCGACACCCTCCCTGAAACGGGTGGCACTGCTAGCCAGTAATACCGCATTCAGGGCACCTGAAGAGGAACCACAGATAACCGGGAAAGGATTCTTTTCATCCTCCGGCAGCATTTCACCGATTGCCCTCAGCACGCCTACCTGGTAGGCGTTGCGCGCCCCGCCTCCGGGCAATATCAAGCCGACAACCGCTTTTTCCTTTTTCTTTTTAAATGAAAGCCAGTACATGTCCTTGGGATATAGAATCAGTTCATCGCCCTATCTATCGGCTTGCGTGGACTATTTTATAGTAGCTTTAGTGAATAATAACCAATTCGGTGGAATAGTCGCACTTTTGAATTGCGTCTCAGGACAATGAAGATCTGACAGTATGCCCATGGAAGCACTATAGTGAAAAAATATGGGTAATGAAATGAACAGGGCAGACCTGGTAACAGACACGGTTCCAACCCGCTATTGGCATACGCTGGAAGACGGGCGGGTCATGTGTGATGTCTGTCCGCGCACCCGCCCCTCAGATTGAAGGACTTCGCCCTGTCAGTTAGCTGATTGTTTCGCCTGGGCCCCGGGATGATGCGGACACGGCCTCCGCGGGACATGCCCACAAGAGGGGGATGAAGGATGCTGCATCATCCATGGCGGACGGGGTGGGACAGAAGACCGGGGAATTGCGGCGGACTGGCCGAATATCTCGCTGGCATGCTCATCCAGGTAGGCCCGGCGTTCCTGCAGTGTCATGCCCATCATGGCATCACGATGCGCCGCTATCCTCTTGTGCCGCTCCTCGGCTTGCTTGCGTATTTCTTCGTGACGGTTGGCAATATCGAGCTGCGCGTTCAGTGCCTTGTTTAGCATGTCCTCGCTGTTCCCGTTCAGGTAATTATACCGGTCCTGTGCGCGGTTACGCATCGCTTCATGCCGGCTGGCAATCTGCTGCTGCCGCTGTTCAATCAGCGTCAAACGTGCCTGCATCTTCTCGCTGTAATATTTCTGCATGGCCTCATGACGCTTGCGGGACTCTTCACGCCGCCGTTCATGCTCAGTCCGTCGCTGCTCGTGCTGCAGTTCAAGCTCAGTCCGTCGCTGCTCGCGCTGCAGTTCACGCTGATCAAAACGCTCACGGTGCGCACGAATCCTTTCTTCCAGGGGGCTGCTGGGTGCCACTTCCTGCGCTGCTCCAGTCTCATCATCATCTGCGTGCACAGGTGACAGCATCAGCAATGAGGCAACAAACGAAAAAACAAATAGCTTCAGTGACATGACTGCTCTCCTTTTTTAGACTGCTTTCTTTAATCTCCGACAATAAAACAAAGTATAGCTTACTTGTACGTAATGACAGACGTCCGTTTTCCCGTCATAGCCATCACCAGCAGGCCGGCACGGCTGATCCAGATGGGGTTACAACAAGAGGGAAGGCAGGGCGTTGAGTCCCCGCCTGCATGACGAAGTCAAGACTACCATGGCATGAAGTTATTCATAAAATTCATCGGGCGCATACTCTGGCCCATATTGCCCATCTCATAACGCATCGCATCACCGGTCACAGTCATTCTTTGCATGTTGCGGTTCATCCCGTTCATGGATGCATTCATGCCGCGCATATTCACCAGCATGGGTTTAAGTGTTTCCAGAGAATCCATCTTTGCGGACATGTCCTCAAGCGTGTCGGACATGTCATAGATACGGCGTGTCATGGTTCTTACATTTTCGGAAAGGATAATCACACTATCCGACATATTAGTCAGATTCTTTCCCATGTTCGGGTCCATACCCAGCGCAAGGCTATGGATATCCTTGCTCAGGGTATAGATGAGAAAAAATCCATACGCGGCCAGCACAACAAAGGCCAGCATCGCGGGATAAACCACCAGTTCCCAGCGGCGCGCACTGGCTTCGAAAACACGCACAAACCGGTCCATCGCATCGCCTTTAAAGGGAATATCACCGGTCTCAGTGTCTGGAGCCTGGGGGTCAACTTTTGCTATTTCATCGCTCATATGTTGTGTTTTGCTCTGGTGCATAATTATTAAACCGTGGCCCGGTTTAATAATTAATTTTTTGTGTTCAAACATTAAGCCCTACCGGCCATGTATCAGTCAAATGACGACCCGGTTTTCTCTAGCAGGGCGGCATGGACTCCGTACAAACACCAGGTGTCTGTCCGGCAGATAGTCATGTAACAGACTGATACGTATAAAACTTTATGCAATGGCGAACATAATACCGCGGGGAGGAGAAGCTAGTACCCGAGTAGCCGCGCACTTTGAAAAAAGCAGAAACTTACGACCCAGGCCAAGCCGAGTGACCAGCCCAGGCTGACGGCGGCAAACCTCCAGCTGCGTGACTCGTTAAGCTGGGTCGCCAGTGTTGACAGGCAGGGAACATAGAGCAATACAAACAACATAAAACTGATGGCCTGGATACTGTCCATTTGCGTCGCCAGGTAACCCGTCAACGCACCCCCTTCAAGACCGGTCATGGCAACCAGCGCCCCGATGACAATCTCCTTGGCCACAAAACCGAACAACAGGATAACGGACATATCCGGGCTGATCCCGATCGGGTCCAGTACCGGCGTCATCCATTGCCCGAGGATGCTGGCATAGGTACCGGAACCACCGGGAGTGCTGCCGGCCGGAAAATGGGTCAATACCCAGACCAGCACCACACCTGTGATAATGAAAGTACTGGCACGACGCAGGAAATGATAGATTTCATGCCAGCCGCGTAACAATACCTGCTTCAGAATCGGCTGCCGGTATGGCGGCAGTTCCAGCACGAAGGGCTCGTCACTCTTCAGTCGGCGGCTGAAAACAGCAGCCGTCAGGAAGGCAGCGGAAAAACTTGCGAGATAAAGAAAGAACAGTATCAGGGGTGCCTGTTGTGGTGAAAACAGGGCCGTGGTAATAAAAATAAACACCTGCAGCCGCGCCGAGCACAGTGAAAACGGAATCACCAGCATACTCAACAGGCGCAACGACCGGCTGCGCATGACACGCGTACCCATCAGCGCCGGCACATTACATCCAAACCCCATCAGCAGCATTACAAAACCACGACCATCCAGCCCCATTCTCGCCATCAGGGCATCGGTAAGAAATGCCGCACGTGCAAGGTAGCCGCTGTCCTCGACGATGGCCATGAAAAAGAAGAACAGGATGATGACCGGCACGAATGAAGCAACGGTTCCTATTCCATCGTACAGGCCTTCAATCAGAAACCCGTAGAGTGTCGATGGCAGCACCGCGGCAAGTGGTTCCAGTGCCCAGCCCCGGAAACTCCCGAGGATAAAGGCAACACCATCCTGGAGCGGTGCACCGAATGTATAAACCGCCTGGAATACCAGGAACATGGCCAGGAAAAACAGGGGCAACCCGAATACCGGATGCAACAGGACACGGTCGATACGCTCGGTCATTTTGCGTACCAGCTTGCCTGGTGCCTTGACGTATTTATTTACCAGCATCTCGGCATGTTTAACCAGCTCATCATCCATGTGCAGGCTGGAGCGCAGCTGGACAAGCGACAATGGCTCAGATTCCCGGACAGCCGCCGCCAGGACATCACGTGCTTCATGGAAGCCGGTCCCGTTGCGTGCACTCAACAGCATAACCGGGCACTTCAGGTCCCTGGACAGTGCGTGCGCGTCAATACGGACACCCAGCTGGTCTGCCTCATCAATCATATTAATCAGGATGACCGCATTCATTCCCAGCTGGCACACCTGCAGTGCCATGGGTAGCTGGTGATCCAGCTGTGTAGCGTTCAGAATGACGCCAACAAGGTCAACGGAATTGTTTTCAAGAAAACTGCGGACGATCCGTTCATCATCCGAAAAACCATGCAGGTCATAGATGCCCGGCAGATCTACTACCTCGACGGCATCGCCACCAAGGACAACACGGGCACTCAGGAGATCGACGGTAACACCAGGCCAGTTGCCGACACGGGAAGAAGAACCGGTCAGCCGGTTAAAGAATGTCGATTTGCCCGTATTGGGCATACCGACAATGGCAAGACGCTTCACCGCTAGGTGGAGATGGAAACACGTGCCGCATCGCTACGGCGCATAATGAGATTGATACTTCCGACCCGGATTTGCATTGGACCAAGCCGCGAACAGCGAATCACCTCGGCCTCACGCCCGCTACGCAGACCCATGGCCTGCAAGCGATACCGGATACCTTCGGACCCATGGACACCTGTAATCACGGCCGTCTCACCCTGGCCAAGATTGGAGAGGTTTATTAAGCTATTCAATGATTTATGATTACTCATCGGAACATTAATGCAATTGTTAATGATAATGGTTCTCATTATTACTTAAATCACGTGCGAGGTCAAGAACCGACCCGGAAGGAAAACCACGTCATCCGGAAAGGTATGCAACGATTGGCCCCGCCCCCATTCCCGGGAACCGGCAGCGGCACAGCCGCAAACACACTTCACAACGAGTCACGGGATGCGGGACATTGCACAAGATCAGCGTGAAAACCGGTGGGTTCGGGCTATTGGTGCTAATACCTGTAGCTATCCGTCACCGAGCCGGCCGGTCTTATGGTTGCGGCCTTTCAAAAGTCCACTGTTTGTCATCAGAGAGTTCCTTGGAAAACCGGTAGCCGCCCTGTTTAAACTTCCTGATCGCGACCGGACTCTCTATCTTGTTGCGGATAATATAATCAGCCATCATGCCCCGTGCACGCTTGGCAAAGATGGCAACAACACGTGTTTTGCCCTGTTTGGTTTCTTTAAAATTGATACTGAGTAACCTGCCATCAAGTAACCCTGGCTTGACAGACTTGAAATATTCATTCGAAGCCAGATTAACCAGTACCGGCTCCTGTTGTTTTTTCAGCACTTTGTTCAGGCTTTCTGTAATACTGTCGCCCCAGAATTGATAGAGATTCTCACCACGAGGATTATTAAGCCGGGTTTTCATTTCAAGACGATAGGGTTGAATCAGATCCAGCGGGCGCAGGCAACCATAAAGACCCGATAATATCCTCAGATGGTTTTGTGCGTAATCAAAATCATCCGCTGTAAAAGTATCGATATTGATGCCACTGTAAACATCCCCCTTGAATGCAAAGATAGCCTGTTTGGAATTTTTTGGTGTAAATGGCGTCTTGAACGCCTTGTAGCGACCAGCATTTAACTTTGCAAGATCATCACTGATATCCATCAATGCCTGGAGATCGGCTGTCCTGATTTTTTTGAGTTCCTTGATCAGCAGCTCCGAGTCTTCGAGGTTGGCCGGCTTCGAATGTTTTTTTATTGGCCCTGGAGTTTCGAAGTCCTGACCTTTGGACGGGGAGAGTGTGATAATCATTGTTACTTTGATCGATTTTTACAGAGGAGTGATTATAATGAGGCAACCGTGCCGGGTCTAAACTTCCGATACAATAAAAACACACGTATTACCCCGGTCAACCGCAGTTTATAAATCCTGTATTAACTGCTGACAGGATGAGTAATATCATACGATAAATGATTATAGCGGCCATGAGAACGACAGCATGGCGCCTTCCTTACGGGACACCTGAACATCCAGCTGGACTGCTTCATCCAGCCCCATGAAGGAATCATGAATCACGGCTGTCAGGAAATGTCCGATTGCTGCCCCCGCCAACACATCAGTGGGATAGTGTTTGCCCGCCTCCACCCGTGCCCAGGCGGTACCTGCGGCCAGGGTCTTGGCCGAAATGCGCAGTACCTTGCGCGTTGTGGGTGAAAGGGCCAGCGAATCGATATTACGCGACGTCAACGTGGCATAGCTGTATGCCTCGGTAGCGTGCAGTGACGGGAAACTGTTATCGCTGGTTTTCTTCAGTGGGCGCTCCCGGTCGGTCGCGGACTTGAGATTGCTGGTAACACTTCCACTGATGCCAACGGCACTCCCTCCCACCACTGCCCCCTTGAACTTTGCGGCCAGCCAGCCACCTGGTTCCGGGCCACTGGGCGTTGCCAGGGTGCTGATAACAGCCGTTGCCGCCAACAGCGTTCTCAGATCATCGCTGGCGTCTTCCGCCGAAGAAATGGAACCAAATACCGGTGTTTCACGAATGGCCCAGTCCGAGAGATCTTCATCCAGGTCGCCGATGGAAAGCAGCAGCGCCCCGGCCACCGGTATCCAGGTTTCCGGGTCGGTCGCTGAATTCCAGGCAGCGGTTTTGATTCTTTCCCAACTCCCAAAGGAAACATCTTCTCCCCAACGGTGACCGTTCGGCAAGGTACCGCAACCCGTCATCAGAATAATCAGTAATACCGCAAAGGTGCTGCGAAGACGGGCGTATGTCATGGATATCTGTTCTGGCAAAGAAGATACGATTACACTTTCAAACCATATATGAAACCGGTGTAAGATTACTCCTTGTTCCACCAATGATAAAGCAGCATAAGAATGCTGCTGTAATCGTCGCTCCAGGGAAAGTACTACGGAACCTGCCCTGCCTGCATATGTCTGTACAGCAATACCAACACAACTTGTTTCATAAATGAAATTAAAACCCGGTTTAAAGCACGCAGTACTGGTTACCCTGGCATTCGTTGTCCTGTTATGGGTAATTGAAATACTGGACCGGGCGCTGAACCTGAACCTGTATCATCTCGGGGTGTACCCGCGTGAGCCTGCCGGACTGTTTGGTATTCTGTATGCGCCGCTGATTCACAGTTCCTGGAGCCACCTGCTGTCCAACAGTTTCGCCTTGCTGATTCTCGGGACGACGCTGGTTTACGGGTACCCACGCTCGACCATGCCGGTTTTTCTGATCGTGTATTTTGGCGCCGGGATATGTACCTGGTTATTCGCTCGCCAGAGCTATCACTTTGGTGCCAGCGGGCTGACACATGGAATGATGTTTTTTATATTTACCATCGGCATACTGCGCAGGGACCGGCTGTCGATTGCCCTGGCGATGATC
>DAOVYA010000294.1 GCA_030635865.1 Gammaproteobacteria bacterium
ATCTACAACCCTGCATAGTGAATTGATACGCCAGGTATTTATGCTTTTCGTACTGGCAGGTATATGCCTTATTGCATACGTCTCGTTACAGTCCTCGACCAAAACCTCGGTCTGAGAAAGGCACGACGCTCAAGTCAGTATCAGGGGAATAATTGTCCCTGGACATCCCGTCCCTTGTGCAGCATAGGGGTTAATCCTTTTCCTCGGCGTCAATACGGTCCAGCTCTGCATCCATATCGGTTTCACTCATCGGTGTATAGTCCTCCACCGTGGTCGTCTCATCATCGGCCTGCTGCTTCTGTCTGGCAAACCAGCCAGAGAAGTAAACGCCCAGCTCAAACAAAAGCCATACCGGTACAGCCAGAAGTGTTTGTGATATCACATCAGGTGGTGTCAATATCATCCCCAGCACGAATGCACCAACAACCACGTATGGCCGCTTCTCGCGCAGTCCCTGTTGTGTAGCCATCCCGGTCCAGACCAGCAACACAACAACAATTGGCACCTCAAACGCCGCACCAAATGCAAAAAAGAGCGTTAATACAAAATCAAGGTAACGGCTGATATCCGTCATTACCGAAACACCATCGGGCGCTGTAGCTGTAAAGAATGCGAACACCAATGGAAAGACTACAAAATATGCAAAGGCAGCGCCTGCATAGAACAGGAAGGTACTTGAGACCAACAGCGGCATAACCAGCCGCCGCTCATGCTTGTAAAGGCCCGGCGCAACAAATGCCCATATCTGATAGAGCACCATCGGCATGGCCAGGAATAATGCCAGCACCAGCGTCAGTTTAAACGGAATCAGGAACGGTGAAGCCACCTCAATGGCAATCATGCTGTTGCCTTCCGGCAAATGGGCTGTTAACGGACCGGATAGCGTCGTGAACAGGTAGTTTGAAAACGGCATCAGCGCCAGGAACAAAACCGCAACAACCAGTACAACACGCAACAAGCGGTCACGTAATTCAATCAGGTGGTATATTAGCGGCTGTTCGACGTCTTCCTGTGATGACGCGCGCTGTTTACTTTGTTTGATCATCCGTTGTCAGACCGGTGGCGGGTCCGGAATCATCTCCAGCCACCTGATTTGTATTCGATACAGCAGGCACCGAACGTTCACCTGCCTGCAGCGGCTCACCGCTGACTTCATCAATAAGTTCTTCCAGTTCCTTCACGGCCGCCTGTTTTTCAAGTACTGCCTTGAGTTCTTCTGCAGCCAGTTCGCGATCGATATCCTGCTTGACCGATGACACAAATCCGCGCATCTTGCCCAGCCATAATCCGGCTGTACGCGCGATCCTGGGCATACGCTCCGGACCTACAATTAGCAGGGCAATGATCGCGATAAAAACCAATTCCCAGAAACCAACGTCAAACATAATAATCCCGGCAGCTATTGCAGGCTGCTGGTGCTACTCAACCTTGTCCTTGTCTTTCCGGGTTACCTCACCATCAATAATACGCCCGCTGTCCTTGTCTTCCAGGTTGTCGCCCTTACCTGTCTCGCCTTCCCCTTCCTGCATGGATTTACGAAAGCCTTTGATGGCACCGCCGAGATCAGAGCCAATATTTTTAAGGCGTTTGGCGCCAAACAATAACAACACGATGGCAAGAATAATCAATAACTGCCAAATACTAGGGCCCATAAGTCTATCTCCAGATCTTTGTTAATTCACAGGATCATATCCTGATAATACTCTATTTGTTGCGCGCTGCCTTCTCATCGTGGCCTGAAACGCCAAGACGCCGCTCCAGCTCAGCCAGCACTTGTTCCGGGCCCAGCCCGCGTGCCGCCAGCATGACAAGTGTGTGAAACCACAAATCCGCCGTTTCATGAACCAGTTGCGCGTCATCATCATTCTTTGCGGAAACAATGGTCTCTGCCGCTTCTTCACCGACTTTCTTGAGGATGCTGTCCATACCCTTATCGAACAAACTGGCAACATAGGAATTATCAGCGCTCTCTGTCTTGCGGGATTCAATCACCTCGGCCAGTTTTTCCAGTATGTCACTCATAATTTGATCCCCGGTCGTATAGATCAGCGCTTGCCATATATGGTATCGGGGTCTTTCAAGACCGGCTCGACCGCCACCCACTGTGCACCTTCAAGACGTTGAAAAAAACAACTGCGGCGACCGGTATGGCAAGCAATGCCACCCTGCTGCTCTACCAGTAAAACGATAACATCATTATCGCAATCCAGGCGTATCTCGCTGACAATCTGCTGATGACCGGACTCTTCACCCTTGTGCCATAATTTCTGCCGGGAACGTGACCAGTATACGGCCTTGCCCTGCTCTGCAGTCAGCTGCAAGGCCTCCCGGTTCATCCAGGCGAGCATCAGTATTTTCCCGTCGCCGGCATCCTGCGCAACCGCTGGTACCAGACCGTCCGCTGTCCATTTGATTTCATCCAGCCAGTCTTTGCTCATTGTATTACTCACACACTCATTAAAAATATTACAGTCTTACATGAATGGTACTTACTTAAGATGGCCACGGAAACATACGGAAAAAATAAATGCATTGATTTTTAATTAATGGCCACGGAATCCACGGAAGAACACGGAAATATTTCTATAAGGAATTTATTTTTCCGTGTTTTTCCGTGGATTCCGTGGCAAAAAGATTTTTTTATGTCAGATAAAATCGAAACCAAACTATCAGCTGCACGTACCCGCCTGATTCTCGACCGGCCGTTTCTGGGTGCGCTGGTACTGCGCATGCCGCTGAAGGCAGCGGACCCTTCGTGGTGTGCAACCATTGGCACCGATGCGCGTGCCTTTTATTACAACCCGGAATACATAGCCAGTCTCACGGTTGAGCAGACACAATTCGCGCTGGCCCACGAGGTGCTGCACTGTGCCCTGTCGCATTTCGCACGTCGTGAAC
>DAOVYA010000195.1 GCA_030635865.1 Gammaproteobacteria bacterium
GCAGCATCATACAGGCCGGTTATACAGCGATTGTCGACGCGAGTTTTCTTAAATTGTCACAACGCGATCAATTCACACAACTGGCTCATCAATGCCACGTGCCGTATGTTTTAATTAGCTGTGATGCCCCGGTGAGTGTATTGCGCGATCGCATCAAGCAGCGCACCGAGAATGAAATGGACCCCTCAGAGGCCACCCTGGCCGTATTGCAACATCAAATAGAATCACACGAGGCCTTGACCGATGAGGAACGGGCCCACTGTCTTTCACCAGATCCCTCCCAACCAGGCCTTACGTCAGAACAATTACATACACTGAAAAAACTGATTACTTCTGGCAGTCCAGGCTAGAACAGGGAGACAAGGAAGGTGGCGATCAGCGGTGTGCGCGTGGTCCGATTGACTTAGGGAACCACAGGTTATCCCGTCATTGCACCCCAGGAGTACTTCCTCAGGATGGCTATGCCATCCTTCAGGGCGCGGCGAAGCGCGGCAATCTCATACTATGGAATCAGTAAGCTGGAGATTGCCACGTCACTTCGTTCCTCGGTAACTGCTCCTGCGTTACTCTACCTCCTGCATCCCTGCAGTCGTCGCAATGACGGACTAATCAGAGGTTCCTTAATATGTACCCGCCAGTAGCTGGTAACCCATAAACGCCGCCGAGCTGACAAACCCGGTTGCCGGAACCCATTTCGGCACGCTAAACCCGGCTGGCGGCAAATCTGCCTGCCCCTTGATGCGCCACAATGAGAGATTAACCAGGGAAAACACCATCAGGAGAAGAAGGCTCGCCCCCCTTGCCAGCGTTTCGACCGGTAACCACAACGCCATGAACAGTATGAAGAGGGAGACAAGGAAGGTGGCGATCAACGGTGTGCGCGTGGTCCGATTAACTTTGGAAAACATCGCTGGCAGCCATCCCTGTCGCGAAAGTCCATAGCACACGCGCGAAGCCATGATAATCTGGATCAGCGCTCCGTTTACAACGGCAAACATGGCAATGATACTGATCAGTTTTGGCGCATCGCCCGTTGCACGCTGATAAAGAAATGCCAGTGGCGCATCCGAGTTCGCCAGTTCTGCTACCGGCCCACTGGAGACCGCAACAAGTGCGACTGCCATATACAACAGCGTGGATATAACCAGGGCGATTAGAATCGCCCTCGGCAAGTTAACTACCGGGTTGCGCACCTCCTCTGCCACGTTGACCATGTCCTCGAATCCAATATAGGCATAAAAAGCCAGAATGCCGCCCAACAGAATGCCGTGCCAGTCGCTAACGGCTATGGATTCTGACATTGATTGAAGTCCCTCGACGATGGCCCCGTCACCAGGTGCCGCAACCCACAACACCAGCAGTAACCCGAACAGCTCCGCCAGGGTCACCACCGCAGCCGCCCACACCGATTCCACTATTCCCCATGCCGCAAGCGCACCCAGTGCCACAACAAGCAATACAATGACCGGCGTCGATGACACCTGAAAAAACTGCTGTAAATAACCGACGAAACCCCGGCTAATAGTCGCTGCGGAAACAATCCCGGCAAGAATAATCAGCATGCCTACAGTTGCAGACAACAGTTTGAGATTAAACCCGGCCTGCACGTAGACCGCTTCACCGGCACTCAAGGGATAACGTGAAGAAAGCTCGGCATAGGTAAACGCGGTCAAGCCGGCCAGCATGGATGCCACCAGGAAGGACAATGGTGCAAACTGACCGGCATTGGCCACCACTTTGCCAATCAGTACATAGATGCCCGCACCGAGTATATTACCAAGCCCATACAGCGTAACCAGGGTCAGGGATAATGAACGTTTAAGGGCAGGTTCAGAGTCTGTCATTCGATGTCAGGCCATACATGGCGCTGGCCCTCTGTCTCCAGCACAACCCCGGTCATGACCAATAACGCATCGGGGTTAACTGAAATCGACCCGATACCCTGCTCAACCAGCCAGCGCGTAAACTCGGGAAAGTCCGATGGCGCCTGCCCGCAAATGCCTACATACCTGGCCTGTTTCCGACAGGCATCTATCGCCATCGCGATCAAATCCATGACTGCCTCATCGCGCTCGTCAAAATCAGCCAATAGCTGTGAATCACGATCGACACCCAATGTCAGTTGGGTAAGATCATTTGAACCGATCGAGAAACCATCGCAATATTCCAGGAACTCACTGGCCCGGATGACATTGGATGGCAGTTCACACATGGTGTGGATTCTAAGGCCCTTGTCTCCACGCTGCAGCCCATGCTGCCCCATCAGCGCGATCACCCGGACAAGTTCTGACGGGGTGCGCACGAAAGGAATAAGTAATTCAAGATTGGTCAGGCCCATTTCCTCTCTGACTTTAACCATCGCAGCACATTCGAGCTCGAAACACTGGCCAAACTCTTCAGAGTAGTAGCGCGCAGCACCACGCAACCCGAGCATCGGGTTTTCCTCGACAGGCTCATATGCCTTGCCACCGAGCAACGCTGCGTACTCGTTGGACTTGAAATCGCTCATGCGCGCAATAACGGGCTTTGGATAGAAGGCGGCGGCAATCGTACCCACCCCCTCCGCCAGGCGGTTTATATAGAAATCGACCGGATTACTGAAACCGGCAAGCCTGTCACTGATCTGCTGTCGCAAATCAGGCGCGAGGTTCTCGTATTCAAGCAGAGCTCGCGGATGAATGCCTATCGTATCGGCGATAATAAACTCCAGCCGGGCCAGTCCAACACCATCATTCGGCAATAGCGACCATTCGAATGCGCGTCCCGGGTTACCGACATTCAACATTACTTTGGTCCGTGGCCGCGGCAAATCGCCGGGCTCGTATTGCTCAACGGAATACGCCAGTTCACCGGCGTAGACCTTGCCTTCATCACCTTCGGCACAGCAGACGGTGACTGGCTCACCATCTTCGATGGTGCGGGTTGCATCTCCGGTACCAACCACCGCCGGAATACCAAGCTCACGCGCAATGATTGCGGCATGGCAGACACGCCCACCCCGGTTGGTAACGATGGCGGCAGCAGATTTCATCACCGGTTCCCAGGCGGGGTCGGTCATATCAGTCACCAGCACCTCGCCAGGCTGAAGCTCAGCCATGTGCTCGGGGTCAGTGATAATACGGGCACGCCCGGCACCGATACGTTTACCGATGCTCTTTCCGACGGCACGTAATTCCCCGCGTTCAGTCAGTGTATAGCTTTCCAGACTGATTTCCGGCCGGATTGAATGTACAGTTTCCGGACGCGCCTGCACGACGAATAACTCACCGCTGATCCCGTCTTTGGCCCATTCGATATCCATGGGTTGCGTATGACCGGCACGCCCCGAGTAATGTTTCTCAATAAGTACAGCGATACGCGCCAGTGCCAGCACTTCATCATCAGTGATGGAAAATTGTGCTTGCTCACTACCACGCACATCGACATTGCGGGTAGCCACTCCAGCGCCATCCGCATCGGCATAAATCATCTTGAACTTCTTGTCACCCAGTTGCCTGCGGAGAATCGGGCGCCTGCCCTCATTCAGGGTTGGCTTGAACACGAGGAACTCATCAGGATTCACGGCACCGCTAACCACGTTTTCGCCCAATCCATAAGCTGATGCAATCAATACGACATCACGGAAACCACTCTCGGTATCGAGTGTGAATATCACCCCGGATACCCCTTTGTCAGCGCGCACCATTTTTTGAACACCGATCGAGAGCGCGACGCTGGAATGTTCGAAGCCATGGTGAACCCGATAGGAAATCGCACGGGCGGTAAACAGGGATGCAAGCACCTGCTTGCAGGTCTGCAACAGGTGATCAGCACCGCGGATATTCAGATAGGTCTCTTGCTGTCCGGCAAACGACGCCCCGGGAAGATCCTCCGCTGTCGCCGAACTACGCACCGCAACATCCAGCTCCGGGCCAAACTTTGCTGCAAGATCCGCGTAGGCCGAGCGTATCTCCCCGGCGAGGTCATTCGGGATCCGGGCTTTGGTAATCCACGAACGAATACGCGCAGCGGTGCTGGCCAGCGCCTCCACATCACCGGTTTCCAGGCCATCCAGTGCCTCGTAAATTCTGCCTGTGAGCTGATTGGCCTCAAGATAATACCGGTAGGCCTCGGCTGTCACGACAAAGCCATCCGGCACCTGGATCCCGCTAGCGGAAAGCGCCTGTATCATCTCGCCCAGGGATGCATTCTTGCCCCCCACCTGCGGGATATCATCCAGCCCAAGCTCGGAAAGCTGACGGATGTAACGACGCTCACTCATGATTTCC
>DAOVYA010000205.1 GCA_030635865.1 Gammaproteobacteria bacterium
CATCGGTCACGGCCCCGAGACGGCCTGGCGTTGCCGGGTCAACACCGCGCGAAAAACCGGTGCTGGAAGATTCCTCGGTTACCCATTCATCCTTGCCAAAGCTGACATAATCCACGCCGCACAGATCAACCAGTATCTCGAAAGCAAAACCCGCTTCGTCACGCAAAGCGGTGGCCACTTCAATCAGGTTCTCGCAGGCAAGCTCTATGGTGACCTCTCCCACCGCGTCTACTACAGACAGCAGGGTTTCACCGAAGCGTTGCTGGAGTTGCTCTGCGAGCTGGCGGGAAGAATTAGGCATCTCTATGATTTAGTGATCTTACTGAATTTAGCCATCTTACTTGAAAGCCCTTAACGGGCGATGGTGTTGGTACGTTTGATTTTATTTTGCAACTGCAAAATACCGTATAACAGGGCCTCTGCCGTAGGCGGGCACCCGGGTACATAGATATCAACCGGAACGATACGGTCACAACCACGTACGACAGAGTAGGAGTAGTGATAATAACCACCCCCATTGGCACAGGAACCCATGGAGATTACCCAGCGCGGCTCCGCCATCTGGTCATAGACCTTGCGCAATGCCGGCGCCATCTTGTTGCACAGTGTGCCCGCGACAATCATGACATCCGACTGGCGTGGACTGCCGCGGAAAATAATGCCAAAACGATCAAGGTCATAGCGCGATGCACCGGCCTGCATCATCTCGACCGCGCAACAGGCCAGGCCAAACGTCACGGGCCACATCGACCCGGTACGTGCCCAGTTTATCAGGGCATCGGCGGAGGTGGTGATGTAGCCCTCCTTGAGTATGCCTTCTATTCCCACTCGAGCGCCCCCTTCTTCCATTCATAAATAAAACCAACCACCAGGATACCCAGGAACACCATCATGGCGACAAAACCGAACAGACCAATCGACTCCAGCACGACCGCCCAGGGAAACAGGAAAGCGATTTCCAGATCAAAAATGATGAACAGGATGGCAACCAGGTAGTAACGCACGTCAAATCGCATGCGCGAGTCTTCAAAGGCCTCAAAGCCACATTCGTATGGGGAATTCTTTTCGCTGTCCGGCTTGTGTGGTGCCAAAAGGAAACCCATCACGACTGGACCCACACCAATAGCGATACCAATAGCAATAAAGATCAGTATTGGCAGATAATTTTCCAGCATGGGCTAAGTCTCATGTAGCCGGTTTGGTCCAATCCCGGCACCTTGTTTGAATTATGCTTCAGTCATGCGATGAAAAAAGAGGATGAAGTCTAGGCCAGCCCATGGTTGGTGTCAAGTTGGAGGATGGTCATTTTTATTATCTATATCAGTGTGTTGCATGATTTTCTAGGGGTATAAAAAAACAGGATAAACGGACAGAAAGTCCGGTGTAAAGAATAGTTTTGACTGCTATTGATAGCACCCGTACCCAAAACCGTCATTGGTGCCGATGGCCGGAGTCGAACCGGCACGGCTTTCGCCACTACCCCCTCAAGATAGCGTGTCTACCAATTCCACCACATCGGCCTGGATACAAACGGAAAATTGCAGTGACGATCAACAACTATTCAGGCAAATCACCTGTTCCGGTCTCTGTCGGCGGGGCATCCGGAACGTCAGGGAGGTCACCTTCGGTATCAGCTATTTCAGCCTTCTCAACAGTCGCTTCCGGGGACCCGGTTTGCAGCGCCTCGTCCGCGGCCTTTGCTTTACCTGCCTGTTCAATCGCCCCGGAAATAGAACCTTCTGAACTATCCTTGTCACGAATCAGTGGTGATGCAATCAGCAAACAGTTCACAAAAAAGGCCACTGCGAGGATGGCTGTAGCACGGGTAAGAAATGAGCCCCCGCCACGTGCCCCAAACACCGTACCGGCAGCACCACTACCAAATGCCGCACCCATATCGGCGCCCTTGCCCTGCTGTATCATCACCAGGCCGATAATGCTGACGGAAACAAGCACTTGTACAATCAATAAAAACTGGAACATATAATTACCGTACTTACCTGTTGTAAAAAATACTAGGCGTTGGCTGCACGGCCAATCGCCAGAAAGTCATCCGGTTTGAGTGAAGCACCGCCGATCAAGCCACCATCTATATCAGCCATGGCAAGCAATTCAGCTGCATTACCGGGATTCATACTGCCACCGTAGAGTATCTGCACCCTTTCAGCAACATTGCTGTCGAGTGCGGCCAGTTTGCCACGAATAAAGGCATGCACTTCCTGTGCCTGGTCAGGGGTAGCCGTCTTGCCGGTACCAATTGCCCAAACCGGTTCGTAGGCAATAACGGCATCACCAATCGCGGAAATACCCTCCAGCGCGATCACGGTATCCAGCTGGCGGGCCACAACCTGCCCGGTAATATCCTGCTCACGCTCTTCCAGCGTTTCACCCACACACAGAATCGGTACCAGACCGGCCTTGCGGGCGGCAGCGAACTTGCTCGCCGTAAATTCATCGCTCTCACCATAAATAGAGCGCCGCTCTGAATGACCGACAATGACATATTTACATCCAATGTCAGTCAACATACCCGGGGCTACTTCACCGGTATGCGCACCTGACTCCTGGTCGTTTACATCCTGCGCACCAAGCGAAATCGAGGACCCCTCCAGCATCGCCGCTACTTGCGGGAGATACACAAAAGAGGGACACATCGCCATTTCAGCAGTCGTAACCGAATCCAGCCCGGCCTTGACGCCCTCGACCAGCGCCTTGATGCTGTCGAGTGACCCGTTCATTTTCCAGTTTCCGGCAACCAGCGGCTGACGCATAGCATTAGTCCTTGCAGAGAGTAGCCGGGTAGCTTAGCTATCCGGGGCAGGAAAATCAATTTATAGGCAGGAAGCCCCTGAAAAAAGACATTAATTCTCCGGGTGCAGCAGGACTCGAACCTTGCGGGGGATACCTGGCATTCCCGGCGGGGCGCCGGTCCTGCAATTCTTGAACGGGATTCCCTGCAGGGCCCGCGCCTCGCGGGGAACTTGTGGCCTCCTCAGACAAGCACACCGACCACGGCACCGGTCATACAGGTTGCAAGGGTACCGGCAACGATTGACTTCATTCCGAGTGCCACGATCTCCATACGCCTTTCGGGGACCATTGTACCGAGACCACCTATCATGATGCCCAGGCTGCCGAAATTCGCAAAGCCGCAGAGCGCATAGATCATGATCAGCTGGCTGCGTGGCCCCAGTTCCCCGGCTGGCAGGGCTGCTAAATCAAGGTAGGCAATAAACTCGTTGAGAATAATCTTGGTCCCCAGCAAGGCGCCACCGGAAGTTGCCTGCTCCCAGGGAAGGCCCATCAACCAGGCGACCGGCGCCAGCAGCCAGCCCAGCACACGCTGCAGGGTTAATGGCTCATCGCCCGCAAAAGGCAGCAGGCCAATCAGCATATTGACAAGACTCACCAACGCAATCATTACGATCAGCATTGCCGTGATATTGATCAGCAACTCCACACCCTGCAATGTACCCCTGGTAACGGCATCCATACTGCTACTCGCCTTGTCCGGCGGAAACAGGTTACCGGCGGTAGCCACCTTACCGGGAGGTACCAGTACCTGGGCAATGGCAATTGCAGCCGGCGCACTGATCAGGGACGCAATCAGGATATGGCCCATGGCATCGGGCAAGACATCTCTCAGTATGCTTGCATAGAGCACCATGACCGTACCTGCCACTGTTGCCATGCCGGTGACCATCAGGGTAAACAACTCGCTGCGTGTCATTTCCTTCAGATAGGGCCGGACAAGCAGAGGGGCCTCAACCATCCCCACGAAAATATTGCTTACAGCACCCAGGGCCAGCGCACCACCGATGCCCATGGCACGTTGCAGCACACGCGAGAACATGCGCACAACCAGCGGCAATATTCGCCAATGGAACAACAGGGCCGACAGGGCACTGACCAGCAAGATCAATGGCAGCGCGCGAAAGGCCAGGATAAAACTGCTTCCACCAGCCGTCTCTTCGAATGGCGGATTGTCACCGCCGAGATACCCGAAAACAAACGAAGTTCCCGCGCGAGTCGCCTGCTCCAGTGACAGCAGTGCATCATTGAGACCAACAAACAAATGCTTAAATGGCGGCAGCCAAAGCAGGGTGGCAGCAAGCACAAACTGCAGAACAATACCTGACAGCAAGGTCCACCAGGGTGTGC
>DAOVYA010000004.1 GCA_030635865.1 Gammaproteobacteria bacterium
AGGTAAAGGTCGAGGTGGGCCAGGTATGAAAATAACTTCCAGTCTGTTTGTCATTATTGTGCTTTTACTGTCTGCGTGTGCATCCGTGGAAGTGGAAGAGGGGGTTAACCCGAGAATAAACAATGAGGTTGCAGCAGAGGCAAATACCAAGTTGGGTATCGCGTACCTGCGCGATGGCAACTATGAGATGGCGCGTTTGAAACTTGAAAAGGCCCTGAAACTTCAGCCGGACAGTCCGGAGGCACATGAGGCCATTGCAATTCTGTTCGAGCGGGTTGGTGAAACCGGAAAGGCTGAAAGGCATTACAAAGAAACACTGAAAATAAAACCTGATTACGCAAGGGGACACAATAATTATGGCCAGTTCCTCTGCACGCAAGGGCGTTACAAGGAAGCAGAGAAGGAATTTCTGCTCGCTGCGAACAATCCATTTTATTCTATACCCAGTCTGCCGCTTACTAATGCTGGTCTGTGTGCAAAGCGGATACCGGATCTGGTCAAGGCCGAAGAATACTTCCGGCAGGCGCTGGCGAGAGATCCGGCTTTTGCACCTGCATTGCTGCAACTGGGGCTCATCAGTTACTCACAGGCTAATTACATGAGTGTGCGTGGCTATATGCAGCGTTACCAGGAGGTTGCGGCCCACACGCCCGAGAGCCTCTGGCTGGCAATTCGTACCGAGTACGCCCTGAAAGATCACCAGGCCTGGGGTAACTACGCCGTTATGCTCAGAAACAATTTTCCTGACAGTGATGAAGTCAGGAACCTGGAGGAGTGGGAAAATGAGCGACGCTCCGGGGAATGATGTCCGGGGGGGGGAGCAAGCCGGTTCCCGGGTATCGATCGGCGCACAGCTGTGTGCGGCGAGAAAAAAGCGCAAGTTCACGGTCGAGAAAGTGGCGAAAGAGTTGCACCTTGATATTGATGTAATCAAGGCGCTTGAGAATGATGAGAGAGAGAAGCTGCCGGCACCGATCTTCGTACAGGGCTACCTGAAAAGTTACGGGCGACTTGTTGGCTTGCCGGTAGAGGGGCTGCTCAAGGATTACAGTGAGCAAATGGGTGAGCCGCCTCCATTATCTGTTATCAGGACAGCCGGCAAGCTGCCGGCTGTCAGGTTGCGATCAATCCGGCTGATCCGGTATGTGTTTGTATTATTGATGGCTGGAATTCTTTTATGGCTGGCCTGGCCGTTTTTAGAGCGATATATGGAGTTGCGACACGAATCAGCCGGGGAGCAGGTGCCGGGCCGCCTTGAATTGCCACCGGCAAGCGGAATTATCGGCAATGGTTTCATGAATGTCGGAATGGATGACCGGGGTGCCGCTGCAACAGAACAGTCCGGCCCGACTCCGCGGTCGATCTGATATTTTTACGGGTTAACGCGTGTAGATCATGGCAAATACGATTCAGGCCATTCGTGGCATGAAAGACATACTCCCCGGGGAGTCCTCATCGTGGCAGTACCTTGAAGATACACTGCGTGGTGTTGTGCATGCCTATGGGTATAGAGAAATCAGGCTGCCCCTGCTGGAGAAGACCGAGTTGTTCAGGCGCTCTATCGGGGAAGTAACCGATATTGTCGAAAAGGAGATGTACACCTTTGATGATCGCAATGGCGACAGCCTGACCTTGCGGCCTGAAGGTACGGCCAGCTGTGTGCGTGCATGTATGGAGCATGGCCTGCTGCATAACCAGGTGCAGCGCTTGTGGTACATGGGGCCGATGTTCCGGCATGAACGGCCACAAAAGGGGCGCTATCGCCAGTTTCACCAGATCGGGGTGGAAGCATTCGGACTGGAAGGTCCGGATATTGATGCCGAGATGCTGATGATGACGGCCCGTATGTGGAAACAGCTGGGCATCAGTGATGTGGTACTGCAAATCAACTCACTGGGTACACCGCGCTCGCGTGCCAGCTATCGCGCAGCGCTTGTCGATTACCTTGCCGGAGAAAAATCCAGTCTCGATGAAGACAGCCTGAGACGCCTTGAAAGCAATCCGTTGCGCATACTGGACAGCAAGAACCCGGATATGCGGCAGTTGATCGAGGCTGCGCCCAGCTTGCCGGATTATCTTGACGATGATTCCCGTGCGCACTTCGAGGCACTGTGTTTGCTGCTGGATGCGGCTAACATCGGCTATGAAGTGAATCCGCGCCTGGTTCGGGGCCTGGATTACTATACCAGGACTGTCTTTGAGTGGGTTACTGACAGTCTCGGTGCACAAGGTACAATATGCGCCGGCGGGCGCTATGATGGCCTGGTTGAATACCTTGGCGGGAAACCTGCACCGGCTTTTGGTTTTGCGCTGGGTCTGGAACGCTTATTGGCCCTGCTGGCCACAGGCGGGGCGACATTGCCTGATAATGCCCCGCATATATACCTTGTTTTGAACGGTGACAAGGCAGTTCACAGGGGGCTGGTATTTGCCGATGAACTGCGCGATGTTATTCCCGGGCTGCGGCTGCTCGCGAATTGCGGCAACGGAAGCTTCAAGAGCCAGTTCAAGCGTGCGGACAAGAGTGGTGCACAGTATGCGCTGGTGATTGGTGATGATGAGGCAGAACAGGGAAATGTTGTACTCAAACCATTACGCAGCGAATCCGGGCAGAAGGTTTACACCCAGGAAGAGACGGCAAAGCGCCTGCTTGATTTGCTGGAGCTGGAGCGAACGGCATGACCCTGGATATTGAAAATACGAAGACTGGTAACAGGAGTGATTGATGGCGAATGAAACAGAAGAACAGCAGATTGCTGACATCAAAAAATGGTGGAGTGAAAATGCTACCTCGATAATTGTCGGTTTAGTGATTGGACTCGCTGGCGTATTTGGTTTCAAGGGGTGGCAGAGCTATCAGGAGAATCTTTCCGAGAGGGCCTCGACAATCTATACCGTCATGGTGCAGGGGCTTGAAACGGATAACCGGCAGCTTGTCAGTGAACGGGCGGATACCCTGATTACACAATACAGCTCATCGCCCTATGCAGCCATTGCAGCACTGGCACTGGCAAAAATCAAGATCCGGGAAGGAGATCTGGACGCCGCAAATACACAACTTCAGTGGGTGCTGGATAACGGCGACGTCGATGTGGTCAGGGATACCGCGCGATTGCGACTGGCCCGCGTGTTGATAGCGCAACAACATCTGGATGAGGCGGGGGCGCTCCTGGACCAACCTCGCAGTACGACTGCTTTTGATGCCCTGTACACCGAGGTTGCAGGGGATATTTACAGTGCACGTGGTAATTCGGCTGGTGCGAGTGAAGCATACCAGCGTGCCCTGGCGGCGACCCCGGCACGCAACCCGGGATATCAGCTGCTGCAGCTCAAATATGAAAATTCCCTGGCAGTCAGCAACATTGCGAACGAGATCTCGCAATGAGAAAGGCTGTTGGAATTTTCCTGCTTGCAGGCCTGCTGACAGGGTGTTCCACCCTGTCGGACTTCGGTGAGAGCATCCTGGGCGGTGAAGATAATTCAGAGCCACCCACTGAACTGGAGAAGCTTGCTGACGAAGTCAGGCTGAAGAAGCTATGGAGTTCCAATGTCGGTGTGGGGTATGACGAACAGTTCATAAACCTGGTGCCCGGTGCCGGCAACAACCAGCTGTTCGTCGCAGATCGCAAGGGCCGAGTGGTCGCCTTTGATGCGGAAACGGGTAAACGTAGCTGGGCCGTGAAAACGGAAGCAGCCATTTCTGCCGGGCCGGGAGCCGGTGAAGGACTTGTACTTGTCGGGACAAGTGATGGCTACGTACTGGCGCTGGACGCCTTGAATGGCGATCTGCTCTGGAAGGCGCGCGTCAGTAGTGAAGTACTCTCGGTTCCAAGGGTTGATCTCGGCAAGATCATTGTGCAAACAGCTGATGGCAAAATTGCCGCGCTGAGCGGGGCTGACGGAAAGCAGTTATGGATATACGACCGCTCGGTGCCGGCGTTGACACTGCGTGGCACCAGCACACCGGCTGTCGAGCACGGGGTGGTCGTGGCAGGATTTTCCAACGGGAAACTGGTTGCGTTAAGTGCGGACAAGGGGTTTGCCGTGTGGGAAAGCAATGTCGCTATTCCAAGAGGACGTTCCGAGCTGGAACGGATGATAGATATTGATGGCGATCCGGTTATCGTTGGTGGTGCCGTCTATGTCACGACCTTTCAGGGTCATATTGCCGTAGTCAATGTACAGAACGGCGATCCCGGCTGGAAGCGGGAAATGTCATCGCATGCCGGACTGGACGTTGATTTCTCACAGGTTTATGTGACCGATGACCTGGGTCAGGTTTGGGCCCTGACGCGTAGCAGTGGTGCTTCAGTGTGGAAGCTGGAGCAGCTAAAGCATCGTAGCCTGACTGCGCCGGTATCCTTCGATGAGTATGTTGCTGTTGGTGATTTCGAGGGTTACGTGCACCTGTTATCACGTTATGACGGGCATATTGCAGGGCGTGTGAAGGTTGACTCGAAAGGTATTACAGCCAGGCCCCGGGTACTGAATAATATCCTTTATGTCTATGGTAACGGCGGCACACTCGCCGCGTATATTTTGCCCGAGAAGTGATTTTTTCGTTGCAGGGATATCCTGCGGGTCTCAGTTTTTAATCACGTATTTCCGAACCTGAATCAAGTCAAGCCCCATGTTGCCGGTTATCGCTCTGGTAGGTCGCCCGAATGTGGGCAAGTCGACGTTATTCAATCGAATGACCGGGACCCGGGATGCGCTGGTCGCAGATGTTCCGGGGCTGACGCGTGACCGGAAATACGGGGATGGCAGGATTGGAGAACGGCCATTCATCGTCATCGATACCGGCGGGCTTTCGGGGGTTAAGGAAGACCTGGACAGCCTGATGGCCCGGCAATCCTGGCAGGCTGTTGAAGAGGCAGACCTGGTATTTTTCCTGGTTGACGGGCGTGAGGGTCTGACTGCCGCTGATGAGGTGATTGCCGAGGCATTGCGGTGCACCGGCAAACCGCGTGTCCTGGTCGTGAACAAGACAGACGGGATAGATGCCGAGGCGGCAGTGATGGAGTTTCATGCGCTCGGTATCGGGGAGCCCCGGGCCATTGCCGCGGCACACGGGCGTGGTGTGGCAGCGTTGATGGCTGCCGCACTGGAGCAATTGCCGGCGGTAGATGACAGCGCTGCCGCGGCGTTTGAAGATGAACGCATCCGTGTTGCCATCGTTGGCCGGCCCAATGTCGGCAAGTCCACACTGATTAACCGCATAATGGGCGAGGAGCGGGTGCTCGCTTTTGATCAGCCGGGCACAACCCGTGACAGCATCTTTATCCCCTTTGAACGGGATGGCCAGGCCTATACGCTGATCGATACTGCCGGGGTGAGACGCCGTGCCCGGGTCAAAGAAGCCATTGAAAAATTCAGTGTCATCAAGACACTGCAGGCCGTGGACGCTGCAAATGTTGTGATACTGGTGCTCGATGCCCAGCTGGAAATCAGTGAACAGGATGCCAGTCTTGCCGGCTATATAGCCGAAAAGGGGAGTGCGCTTATTGTGGCCGTCAACAAGTGGGACGGGCTGGATAGCTACGACCGCAGCCAGATAACCGGGCAACTGGAACGCAGGTTGCCGTTTCTCGGTTTTGCGACCACTTGTTTCATTTCGGCATTGCACGGGACGGGAGTCGGTGACCTGTTCCCGCAGATCAACGCGGCCTATGCCTCGGCAATGCGGGAGTTGCCAACACACGAGTTGACAAAAATCCTGGAACAGGCAGTGCAGGCACACCAGCCACCACTGGTACGCGGGCGGCGTATCAAGCTGCGTTATGCCCACCAGGGCGGCAGGAACCCCCCGGTGATTGTGATTCATGGCAACCAGACAAAGAATGTCCCCCCGACCTACCAGCGCTATCTTGTAAATGCGTTCCGTAAGGCCATGAAGCTCAGCGGCACACCGATACGCATCGAGTTCCGCACCGGCGAGAATCCCTACAAGGGGCGCAAAAACAAGCTGACAGGTCGTCAGATCAAGCGCAAGAGCCGGCTAATGCGGCATGTGAAGAAGAAGCACTGATTTATTCCCGGGGAAGTACTGATTTATTGGTCATTGCGGGCGTACACTCCCGTCATTGCGAGCGAAGCGAAGCAATCTCCTGAATCTGGCAGCGGACTTCAGGTGCGCTCATGTAAGAGATTGCCGCGTCGCTTCGCTCCTCGCAATGACAAGGATATTTTGATTCATTAATTCTGGTCTAAACAGCATTTGATGCTAAAGACGATGTATCGGGTATTTTCCCCTTGAGAAAGTACACTTTCATTTTCCCCTTACCTTTTACTTCGATGGCCTCTCGTTCTTCAAAAACATATTTGCCTTTTAAATATTTGTAGGTAACTTCGGTCAGTTGAATACGATCAGCTACCCCGTGCGATTCCATTCGACTTGCGGTATTGACGGCATCTCCCCAAAGATCATAAATAAACTTCTGAATGCCTATCACACCTGCCACCACAGTCCCCGTGTTGATGCCTATTCTTATACTAAGTTCTTCGCCAATTTCTGACCTCAAACGGACCATTTCTTCCTGCATACTCAAAGCCATGTCCGCAATAGCTTCAGCATGGTCCTCTCGAGGAATGGGTAATCCTCCCACGACCATATAGGCGTCACCGATTGTTTTAATCTTTTCCAGTCCATAGAGCAAGGCTAAACGATCAAAGGCTGAGAAAATGTTGTTCAACATAGCTACTAATTCCTGAGGTGAAATTCGGGCAGAAAGTTTCGTAAAATTGACAATGTCTGCAAAGAGGATAGTAACTTCTGTAAATCCATCAGCAATGATTTCTTCTTTCTGCTTTAAGCGGTCCGCTATTGAAGACGGTAGAATGTTAAGAAGTAACTTTTCTGATTTATTATGCTCTCTTTGAAATGCATTGACGTAATACATCATTGAGGCAAAAATTATCATGGAGGGGCCAATGAGATTCATACCAAAAAATGTCATGGATATCGTCTTTGATAAAGGAGGCGCCCACTGGGAAACGTACTCATCAAAATAAAGAGAGATGAAGAGAAGTATCAAGTAAGCGAGGAACCACCCAGTGGCTTTTTTGATATTTTGAAACATCAGGGAGCTAAATGGAGCTAAAAGGGACCACAGCATCAAAACTCCAGAAGCGGCAAATCCTCCCAGACTCCATTGCATCGCAATCGGGTTCCAGAAAATCATGAAGAAAAAAACGTAAAGAAGGAGAGAAAAACGTTTCGTTATGAGAAAAATAAAGAGAGCTGTTCCAACGATAACGGTAAAGCCAAAAGTAATGTAGGTCGTGATGGCAGGTCCCAATAGAACATAATACAGAGTGCCCCAAATGATACTTGCAAGGGTACATAGCCCTGTTATCACGACTAAAGTTACTTTCTCTCGTCGTATTTCAGAAGAATCACAATCTAATGTGCAGAGTTTCTCTAGCTGTTTCCAAAAGTTGCTAAAGACAAGTCTCATCTGTTTGCTCTAGAGTTGAGGTTATGCAGATTGGCGGTGAGATAACATAGTTAGTGGACTAAGGAACCTCTGATTAATAATCGAAACTCCGTCATTGCGAGCGAAGCGCGGCAATCTCCTGAATCTGGCAGCGGAGTCAATCTGAAAGAGATTGCCGCGTCACTGCGTTCCTCGCAATGACGGATAAATCAGAGGCCCCTAATCTAAATACTCAAACAATTTGACGACTTTCTGTACACCACTCACCTGGCTGGCTTTTCCTGCTGCTGCATCGGCTTCGGCATGGTAGAGCAGGCCCATGAGGTAGACGGTGCCATTTTCGGTAACGACCTTGACGCGTGACGGGTCAAAGTCATCCTGCCCCTTTACGCCGAACAGGCTGCCCTTTACCTTGGTCGTGATGAGCGAATCGCTGCTGCGCGTCATCATGGAGTTGGGTGCCGCTATCGTCATTTCATTGTGCACCAGCCGTACTTTCTCGATTCCCTGGGTGATTGAGCCTGCCTGCTGCCGCAAGGCCTCGGTCGGCGCCTGTCCAACAAGCAGCACTACGCCATTGATACTGATGATATTGATGTGAATCTGGCTGCTCAGATCTTTCTCCTTGCCTATCGCGGAGCCTGCCTTTAATTCGATGCCCTCGTCATCGATGTACGTGCCAACCGTGCGCCGGTCATGGGCTATGTTTACGCCGCTGGCCGTGGCACCCCCGACAACGACGGGGGCACAGCCATTCAGCAGGGTGATCGTGACTAAAACAGTCAATAATGCCTTCAGCGCTTTCATTGGTTCGGGTTACTCCTGTTATGCAAATCGTTGGTCAATCAGGTCGCAGATACAATGGATTACCAGCAGGTGGACCTCCTGTATGCGTGCAGTAGAATCCGCAGGTACGCAGATTTCAGTATCTTGATCACTTAACAGGGCTGAAAGTTCCCCGCCATTACGACCACTTAATGCAATAATCCCTAGTTGTTGTGCCTGTGCCGCCTTGACAGCCTCCAGTACATTTTCCGAGTTGCCACTGGTGGATATGGCAAGGAGGATATCGTTGGCCTTGCCCAGCGCCTCAACCTGCCGGGAAAATATCCGGCTGTAGCCATAATCATTGGCAATTGAAGTCAGTGTCGAGCTGTCGGTCGTCAGGGCAATGGCGGCCAGGCCGGGACGTTCCCGTTCAAAACGGTTCAACAGCTCCGATGAAAAGTGCTGTGCATCGCCGGCGGAACCGCCATTGCCGCAGCTCAACACCTTGCCGCCTTTTTCCAGCGACTGGCAGATCATCTCCGCGGCCCGGGCGATTGCGGGTGGCAAAGCCTCCATGGCCCGTTGCTTGGTCATGATGCTTGCTTCGAAATGCTGTGTCACACGTGCGACTTGACCGTTTTCGCTCATTGCTTAGGCTCCAAAGGCATTCCTGATCCACTCGATGCTGTCCATTTTTCCGCCCATCGATACTACATCAAACCGGCAGGGTTGCTGTGCAATCTCCGGGAACGCCTGTAAGTAATGGTTGGCACAGGCGATCAGTTTTGACTGTTTGCGCCGGTCGACACTTTCTGCTGCGGATCCGAAATGTGTCTGGCGGCGGTATCGTACCTCAACAAAGACCAGGCTGTCTTTATCCTGCATGACCAGGTCGATTTCCCCGCGCCGGGTATGGTAGTTGCGATGCACAATCTGCAGGCCTTGTGCCTGCAGGTAGCGGCAGGCATGCTCCTCGGCATCCTTGCCGGTTTTTATCGCACTCATGTTCAGGGCATGTCGATGTCTGTTGTGGCAACGGGCACCAGCAGCCGTGGCAGTCCCTTCCGGAATTTTGCACAGCGCAGGGTGCGGCTGATCTGTCCCTGCCGGTCAACGGAAAGGTTGCCGCTGACGCCGTGGTAGGTACCGAATATGCCGCCGCCAAGCTGGGTCAGGTAGGGGAGTACCCGGTAGGCATCGATGCCCAGGGCATAGAGCCGGTTGTAGCGGCTGGCATTTTCGGGCCAGTACTCGTTAATGGCCTGCTTCAGGTGTTCCCAGTTGCTGTTGTGCTCCAGTGTCCAGGGCATGTCACAAAATATAATGCCGTCCAGGTCAATGTCCCTGTCCTTGTCGGGATGACCTGTAAACACTTGTGATGTTGAATATACAGGGACCGTGGATGCGCGATAGAAGCTCAGTTGCGGTCGAATCAGTCGTGCCTGCCTTGGTCCGGCAAGCAGAAACACAAAATCCACATCTTGCCGGCGGCGTGGTTCGAACTCCACTTTCCCCCCGAGTAACCGGGAAATTTGCTTGTGTCTTGCCTTGCTGCTGTCCAGGTTAAGTGATGCGCTTATGGCCTCGCCATGATCGGTCTTTGTTGTGTCATAGCGTTGCACCTCCAGGATTACGCCGCCGAGCGTTTGCCATTCCGCTCTAAATGCTTCATAGACGCGCTCACCCCGGTCATTGGCCGGGATCATGGCGATGCTGCGGTGATGGCCGTCCCGCCAGGCCATTCGGGCCACCTCACGTGCTTCGTCTTCGGGGGGTAGCCCGAACTGGTAGAGTGCATCTCTGAACTGTGGCAGTCCCTGGACATGATTCAGCGCGAGAACCGGTACCGGAAGTTGTTCCTGCATGGCAACTGCCCGTACCGCATCTTTGCGCAGCGGGCCGATGGTAAATTGTGCGCCTTCGGACACGGCCTGCTGATAAGCGGCCAGGGCAGTTTCCGTGGTGCCCCCGGTATCGTACAGGCGCAGTTGCGGCAGCATGGCTGTGTCGGGAGAATCATAGTAGGCGGCGAAGACTCCGTCACGTATTGCATCGGCTGCACCAGCGAGGTTGCCTGTCAGTGGCAACAACAGCGCCAGGTGTGCGGGAGGCTGGCCTGCTACCCGCATGGTTCCCAGTAATTTATCGATAAAACTCCGGCTTGCGGGGTGACCGGGATAGCGTTTCTGCCAATAGGGCGTGACTTCTTTCAGGGCGTCCGGTTGTTGCAGGTACAGTCGCGCCAGTTCTACCAGTTCAATCCAGCCACTGGTCGGGTCGGGAGGGGGTGCGCTGCGAAGTGTCTGCAGCTCGGTGTCCGTCAGGTTGTTCAAGGCCTCCCATATCAGGAATTCGTTCTTCAGCTGTTTTTCGGGATCAGTCAACAGCGGGTCACGTAGAATTCTTTCACGTGCGCTTGAGAAAAACTGGTTATTCTGCAGGTAGGCCTCGGCTCGCAGCCGGTATATATCTCCGGCAAAAGGCCCACTCAAGGGGACTGACTGCAGGATTGTCAGTGCTGCCTCGGGGTGTTGTTCCCGCACCGCGATCTCGGCCCGGTTGACATCATAATGCTGAAGGTTTAGCGGGTTGAGCCGGGCGATCGGGAGTGCCTCAAGGATTTCCGTGGCGCCTTGATAGTCAGTGCCGCGAATCAGACTGCCAGCAGCTTGCAACTCAAGGGCATGTTTTTCATTGGTGGTGGCGCGCGACGCAGCCTCAAGATAAAGCCGCGCAGCACCCTGGTAATCACCCCGGGCTTCAAGTAACTCTGCCTGTTGATACAGGGGGCTCTTGGCGGCGGGCTCGTAAGGGCCGCTGGTGGTGCAGGCCTGCAACAGGGTAACAAGCAGAAACAGGGTCAGGACAGTTCTGCTCGCAGTCAGGCGTGTAGGTACAGGCATCGGGTGGCAGGACAGTGTCGGGTAGTCAATAAGTAGTCAGAAGCCACTGACTCTACTGAAAAGCCGTTACCGCGTCCACCATCTAACCCTGTGGGTGAAGAATTTTGCTAGGATTCGTGCCCATGGATATGAGCCGCAAGAAGTCCGGAGTGCTGTATGTCGTGGCAACACCGATCGGGAACCTGGATGATATCTCTCTGCGGGCGCTGGAGGTACTGAAGGCCGTCTCGCTGATCGCTGCAGAAGACACCCGGCACAGCCGGAAACTGCTGGCGCACTACGGGATTGCTGGACGCATGTTTGCCTTGCATGAACATAATGAGCAGAAAGTGACCGATAAGCTGCTGAAAACGCTGCTGGGTGGCGATGATGTCGCACTGGTCTCTGACGCCGGTACACCATTGGTCAGTGATCCAGGGTTTTACCTGGTACGCGCTGCACGCCAGGCCGGTATCCGGGTTGCTCCACTGCCGGGGCCGAGCGCGTGTATTGCCGCACTGTCAGTTGCCGGCTTGCCAACAGACCGCTTCGTGTTCGAGGGGTTTCTGCCGGTACGTGCGGCGGCACGCAGCCAGCGCTTGCGTGAACTGGCAACCGAGATGCGCACACTGGTGTTTTATGAGTCCAGCCACCGCATCTGTGAGTGTTTGACAGACATGGCTGAATGCATGGGCAGTGACCGGCAGGCAACGGTTGCAAGGGAGCTGACCAAGACCTTTGAAACCATCAGGGACGGCACTCTTGCCGAGCTTGTTGACTGGGTGCAGGCAGATAGTAACCAGCAAAAAGGGGAATTTGTCGTGGTTCTGCAGGGGGCGCCTGCCCGCGATTCAGATATCGACGAGGCCACTGAACAGGCGTTAACCGTGCTTATTGCCGAGTTGCCGCTCAAGCAGGCGGCATCACTGGCAGCGAAAATCACCGGCCTGCCGAAAAACCGCTTATACGAAGCAGGGCTGGTTATTAAAGGAAAATAACACCCGTCATTGCGAGCGTAGCGCGGCAATCTCGCTAATCTGGCAGCGGACTTGACGAGATTGCCGCGTCGCTACGCTCCTCGCAATGACGGGATGGGTGAGTCGCAATGATGAAGGAATGTAGTCGCAACGACAGAGGCGGCTTATTCCCGAATATGCTGTCTTAACGCCCATTCAACATGTTCACGCACCAGTTCGGAGGCATGGTCTCTTCGAGTTTTCAACGCAGTGACCACCTGCTCCGTGGTTGGTGCGTTACCCAGACCCACGGCAATGTTCCGCAACCAGCATTCATGGCCGATGCGGTAGATAGCACTGCCCTGTGTATAACGTTCAAAGTCTTCCTGCTCCCATTGGAACAGCCGTACCAGGCTGTTGGCGTCAAGCGCATGGCGGGGGTGGAAATCGGTTTCGCAGGTGGGGCTTGAGAAGCGGTTCCAGGGGCAAACCAGTTGGCAATCATCACAACCATAGACCCGGTTTCCAATCAGCGGGCGCAACTCCTCGGGTATTGAGCCACGCAACTCGATGGTGAGGTAGGAAATGCACAGGCGCGCATCGAGCTTGTAGGGCGCAACAATGGCCCGGGTCGGACAGACATCGATGCAGGCGTGACAGGTGCCGCAGTGGTTCACGGCGCCTGTGTCGGTTGGTAATGGCAGGTTGGTGTACAGTTCGCCAATGAAAAACCAGGAACCTGCGTGTTCATTGATGAGGTTGGTGTGTTTCCCGATCCAGCCGAGTCCTGCATTTTGCGCCAGCGCCTTTTCAAGTACCGGTGCACTGTCTGAAAAAACACGGTAACCGAACGGGCCGGTCTGTGCTTCAATCCTGTCAGCCAGTTTTTGCAGTCGTTTGCGGAGTACCTTGTGATAGTCACGGCCCAGGGCATAACGGGACAGGTAGGCCAGTGCAGGGTCCTGCAGGACAGTGTCGGCTGGCTGAGCATCCGCTGGCCAGTAATCCATGCGCACGGAAATTATCCGGATCGTACCGGGCACCAGCTCGCCCGGACGGCTGCGGCGGGTGCCATGGCGCTCCATGTAATGCATCTCGCCATGGTTACCCGCCTTTAACCATTGCAATAAATGCGCTTCGTCTTCTGCAAGTTCCGTGTCAGAAATGCCAAGTTGCTGGAATCCGAGCTCCATTCCCCAGCGTTTAATAGATTGCGCCAGCGCCTGGTAATCCAGCCTGGAGTCGGGTTGTCCGGGTTGCTCGCTCATGCAGTACTGGATTTTAGCGTGTGCTTCACGGTATGTTGAGCCTGGATATTAACAGAATACACGTATTTTAAAGGGCTGATGAACATCAATTACTCTGAGCCGCAGGCAGTTCCCCTGTACACGGCTGAACAGGTTCGCGAGCTGGACCGGCTGGCCATTCAGGAGGCCGGTATCCCGGGCTACACCCTGATGACGCGCGCGGGTGAGGCCTGTTGGGTATGCCTGTGCGCACGTTGGCCGACGGCGCGCTGCATCGTTGTGCTTTGCGGTACCGGAAATAATGGCGGTGATGGTTTTGTAGTGGCCCGGCTTGCGCTGGCTGCCGGTTTACAGGTGCGCGTGCTGCAAATCGGTGCTGCAGACAGGATCAGGGGAGATGCACTGACGGCGCGTACGGACTATGTCGAGGCCAATGGAGCGATAGCACCATTCTCGGCGGACGCCCTGGCGGGTGCCGATGTCATTATCGATGCGATGCTGGGTACCGGTCTGCAACATTTGCTGGAAGGCGCCTGGCATGATGCGGTTGTGGCGATCAATACCTCGGGAGTCCCGGTACTGGCCATCGATATTCCCAGTGGCTTGCATGCCGATAGCGGGTCGGTCATGGGTGTTGCCGTCCGTGCAGTGGAAACCGTCACCCTTATAGGGCGCAAACGCGGTCTTTATACGGGGCAGGGAAAGGTCCATGCCGGTACGGTCAGCTTTGCAGAGCTCGGTGTGCCAGCCTCTGTTTACAAGCAGTGTGCTGCAGGCTGCGAGCTCGTCGATCAGCCACCGCTTGGGCGGCTTGCCGCTCCACGGCCACGTAACGCACACAAGGGGGATTTTGGCCATGTACTGGTGCTGGGCGGCGACCGGGGCATGGCGGGTGCTGTGCGACTGGCCGGTGAGGCGGCATTGCGTACCGGTGCCGGGCTGGTCAGTCTGGCAACGCGCGCAGAGCATGCGGCTGTCCTTGCAGCTGCCTGCCCGGAACTGATGGCCCACGCGGTTACCGGTCCGCTGGAATTAAAGGACTTGATGCAGAAGGCCACGGTTGTCATTGCAGGTCCGGGGCTGGGGCAATCGGCATGGGCACAGTCCCTGCTGCCCGTGGTGCTGGAATCACGGCTCCCGCAGGTGCTGGATGCCGATGCGTTGAACCTGCTGGCGAAGGATCCTTTGCGCTGTGATAACTGTGTACTGACGCCGCACCCGGGTGAGGCGGGGCGTTTGCTGCGACAGTCGACCGCGGAGATACAGGCCGATCGTTTTGCTGCAGTAACGGCTATTAATCAGCAATACGGTGGGATTGTCGTGTTAAAAGGTGCCGGTACGATTATCAACACCGCTAACCGTGTGCTATCGGTTTGCAAGAACGGTAATCCCGGCATGGCAACCGCGGGGATGGGGGACGTATTAAGCGGCGTGATTGCCGGACTGATAGCGCAGGGTATGCCGATAGCCGAGGCAGTCGTGGCGGGGGTATGCGTACATGCCAGTGCCGGAGACCGCGCGGCATCGCATGGTGAGCGTGGCATGACGGCAGGCGATGTTATTAAGGAAATACGCGGCCTCGTGAATCCTGCAGGGGTGCTTGTGTGATAATGGATATCCCGGATGCCACTGCGATGGAGGCCCTGGGTGCGCAGCTTGCGCAAGCGTGTACAGCGGGCATTATCTACCTAAAGGGTGAACTGGGTGCCGGTAAAACAACCCTGGCTCGTGGTTTCCTGCGTGCGCTGGGGCACGAAGGCAGGGTCAGGAGCCCGACTTACACCCTGGTAGAGCCATACCCGTTTGATTCCGGGACGGTCTATCATCTCGACCTGTACCGGCTCTCCGATGCCCGGGAGCTTGAAGACCTGGGTCTGCGTGACCTGCTTGCAGAGCAGGCGCTGCTACTGGTGGAGTGGCCGGAGCGGGGCAGCGGGGTCCTCCCGGCTGCCGATTTGCTGGTCACCATTGAGCACCGGGACGAAGGTCGCCGGGTAACGCTGGAGGCGGCAACCGCGACGGGTCAGCATCTTGTAAGCCAGATACAATCCACATAATCCCATGTTGTTAATTCAGCTATCTGGTTCTTTTCTATCCAAAAAGAAAAACTCGCACCAATGGGTCGAATCCGTTCGTTGTAGGACCGGCGCCCCGCCGGGAACGGTAAGAATTCCCCGCGAGGCGCGGGTCCTGCGATGAGAAGTGAGCATTGGCGCCTCTGCGAGAGAAAATACAGTATTTATAGCGGAAACTAGATTGTTGTGCAGGTATGAGTCCTATCTCAACGAGTTTAAAGGATATTTGTTGCAATCTGTCACAGATTGTGGGTATATTCTGCCCAATCCTTGGGGGGAACCGGGTGAGGGGCATTCGAATGAGAAATCTGCTTACAGGGTTGTGTCTCTGGCTGGCCGGGCCAGTTCTCGCTGTTGCAGCCCCGGTCGATTTCAAGGACGTGCGTTTCTGGACGGCCCCGGATCATACCCGCGTGGTATTCGATATAAACGGCCCGGTACAGCATAATTTGTTTATCGTGAAAAACCCGGAACGTGTTGTTATCGACATTCCCGGGGCACGTGCAAAATCCTCTCTTAATACCAAAGCCGTCAATGCCGGTTTAATCGATGGTGTACGTGCCGCGATGTACAAGCCGGATGTATTGCGGATCGTGCTGGATCTGAAACAGGGCGTTCGTCCAAAAAGTTTCACCCTTAAGCCAAACGGGCAGTATGGACATCGCCTGGTAGTCGATCTGTATAACAAAACAGAAAAAGCCGGCAAGGCGGTCGTTAAAAAGACGGTAGCAGACATGAATATTCAATCGCGTGACCTGGTCATAGCGATAGATGCCGGTCATGGTGGTGAAGATCCGGGTGCAATCGGTCGTCATGGAACCCGTGAAAAGGATGTCGTGTATTCAATTGCGCGCCGGCTTGAAGCGCTGATAAAAAAAGAACCCGGAATGCAAGCGGTCCTGATAAGGAAGGGCGATTACTATATCGGCTTGCGCCAGCGCATCAACAAGGCACGCAAACTCAATGCCGATCTGTTTATCTCGATTCATGCTGACGGTTTTCGTGACCGGCGTGTCCGGGGTTCTTCTGTGTTTGTTTTGTCGAACCGGGGTGCAACCTCTGAAATGGCCCGTTGGCTGGCGGAGAAGGAGAATTCATCAGATCTTGCCGGTGGTGTGAGCCTGGATGACAAGGATGGCCTGCTTGCCGAGGTTCTGCTTGACCTGTCACAGACGGCGACCATCGAGGCCAGCCTGGAGGTGGCGGACAATCTGCTGGGTGAGCTCAAGGGCATTGGCAAGACACACAAGTCCAGTGTTCAGCAGGCAGGATTCGTGGTACTGAAATCACCGGATATCCCGTCGATCCTGGTTGAAACCGCTTTTATCTCCAACCCGCAGGAAGAAAAGAAGCTGCGCAGCAAACAGCACCAGCAGATGCTTGCCCGTGCCATGTTGCGCGGTATACAGGACTATTTTTCCAAACACCCACCACCTGGAACCCGTATGATTGCCCGCCAATATGTTGTCAAGCGCGGTGATACACTGAGCCATATTGCGGTGCAACACCAGGTCGGTCTGAACCGTTTGCGTGGTTATAACGATCTGAGAAACGACCGTCTTCGCATCGGTGACACCCTGCGCATTCCGCCCTCCCGGGGTAGTTAGCCACACCTTGTCATTGCGAGGAACGCAGTGACGCGGCAATCTCTTCAAGCCCGCTGCCAGAGTCATGAGATTGCCGCGCTTCGCTCGCAATGACGGGAGGTTGAGCTTGCAATGACGAGGTAAGGGGGCGCAATGACGGGATTATTTCAGTAAGCAAGAGCTCCCCTGGTTCATTTCTCCCACTATTCTGTGGCAGGCGATAGCAGTATCATGGGCGGCCTGTCCACTGCACATTGTTCACATCCGATGCCCATCCAGGTTCTCCCCACTCACCTGATAAACCAGATTGCTGCCGGTGAAGTCATCGAGCGACCGGCTTCTGTTGTGAAAGAGTTGCTGGAGAACAGCATCGACGCCGGGGCACGTGCCGTCGAGGTGGATATTGAGCAGGGCGGCAAACAGCGTATCCGCGTGCGTGATGACGGCATCGGTATACAGCACAACGAATTGTCACTGGCCCTGTCACCCCATGCCACCAGCAAGATCACGTCACTGGAAGACCTGGAGTCGGTAGACAGTCTCGGGTTTCGGGGCGAGGCCTTGCCGAGCATTGCATCGGTATCGCGACTGCAACTCAGTTCACGCATACCCGGTGCTGATTCCGGCTGGTCCGTGTGCGGCGATGGTTCTGAAACATCAGGTGCAGCATCGCCCGTTGCCCACACACCCGGCACAACGGTAGATGTGAAAGACCTGTTTTTCAATACACCGGCAAGACGCAAGTTTCTGCGTACCGAGGCAACCGAGTTCAAGCATATTGAAAATGTGGTGCGGCGTATTGCACTGAGCTGTTTTCCCGTGGCAATGAAGTTGCAGCACAACCAGCGGACAGTGTTTCATCTGCCCGAAGCCACTACCAGAGACCAGCAGCAACGCCGGGTCGCCGACCTGTGTGGCAAGGCCTTCATGGAGCAGGCGATCCATATCGAGCATGCGGCTGCCGGCCTGTCCCTGCATGGCTGGGTGGGCTTGCCGACCTTTTCCCGCAGCCAGGCCGATTTGCAGTTTTTCTACGTTAATCACCGCATGGTGCGCGACAAGCTGGTCACGCATGCCATCCGCCAGGCCTACCAGGATGTGCTGTTTCACGGGCGTCACCCGGCCTATGTGTTGTTCCTGGAAATTGATCCGGCCAGCGTGGATGTGAATGCGCATCCAACCAAGCATGAAGTGCGATTTCGTGACAGCCGCCTGGTTCATGACTATCTGTTTCGGACCCTGCACGATGCGCTGGCAGATGTCCGGCCAGCGGCCGATCAGCCGACACCGTTGCCGGCACAGCCGTTGCAGCAACTGAATGTACAAACAGGTCAGGGCAGTGCACCGTCACAGGCAAACATGCGCCTGGGTGTGCAGGAACTGATGGCCCGCTATGCAGCCTTGCACCCGACGGACAACACGGTGGCTTCGGAGAAGGAAGCCACGGACACGGGTGACGGTTTTCCACTCGGCTTTGCGCTGGCCCAGTTACACGGAGTTTATATCCTGGCACAGAATGCAGACGGCCTGGTGCTGGTGGATATGCACGCGGCACATGAGCGCATCACCTACGAAGGCCTGAAAACGGCACAGTCGGGCGAGGGGGTCCGTATCCAGCCGTTGCTGGTTCCCGTCAGTCTGAATGTCAGTCAGCGGGAAGCCGATGTATGCGAGGAAAAACAGGACTGGTTTGCGGAACTGGG
>DAOVYA010000155.1 GCA_030635865.1 Gammaproteobacteria bacterium
ACGCTAGCTCCTTCGGGCCGGACCCTTCAATTTGAAGTTTCTGCAGTTTTGTCATCCCTGTCCAGGCAGTGTAGAGGTTAAAAAAGTATTAAAAACAATAAATAGGGCACAGGTACCGGCTAACTCACAGACCCTTGCATGGGTCTGTCATCTGCAACTTTTATGGCCTGATCTAGTTCTTTACGGCGTCCGGACTGAATTATTGAGATATTAATATTTTCATATATTCGAAACTAGTGTAATATGGTCAGGATAATAACGGGGTCGTTTAGCCGGTAGAAACTGGCCTACACCCGTAACAATATAACTAATATTCTGTTTTTGCACCAGAATTTTGCAATTTACCGGCGCTGGTGTATGTCGTTTCCCTGTATTTCCAGACAGGGTTTTGGTATTTTATTGGAGTGACTTTGGCGGTTTTTTATTGCCGCATCCCGAACGTTGTTTTTTGAAAGAAATTTCGTGGTTTCAGTAAAATCAGACAAACCGGAGGGGACAGAAAAATGGCAGATTTATTTTCAGACGAGTGGATGAAGAGTTTTCAGGAACAGTGGAATGCTGAACCTGGATTAGCGGATGCACTTTCAAAGATCAATTTCAACTCCACCATCGCTTACGGTTTTGATGGCGAAGATACCCCGCGTGGTGTTTTGATTGTTGAAAATGGAAAGGCAACCGGCGGGGAACTCTACAACGGCCAGGCCCTGAGCTGGGATTTGCGTGCCAGCTTTGATAACTGGAATAAATGGCTGGCCAAGCCGCCTGGCATGATGGGGCTCGGCATGGCTTATACCTCCCGTAAGTTGAAGTTTAACGTAGGTGATTATGGTGCCATGATCAAGGACCCACGCATGGCGGGTCCATTTATCAAAAGCTTTACTGTAATGGGACGTGCCTGATCCAGATCAGGCACGCTTTTTTATGTGTGAGTTTGTGGATAACAATAACACTGAATATTGCTCTCCGCTGTCTCATCGATAGAAGAAGCCCGTAAGGGCTCGATCAACCTAACTGTTGGCTATTTGGCCAGAAAAGCGCTGTCACAGACAGCGCCGGTATTCACAGTGTATACCCTGGCCCCGCAACTTCCATGTGTGTGAGGATTAACAATGTTAATCAAAAAATTTGTTAGTGGTCTTGTTTCCGCAAGTGTGTTGCTGTCAGGCGTAATCATGCCGGTAGCAGCTGATACGCTTATTACCGTCCAGGGTATGCCTGTCGGGTCAACAGTCTCGCTGGGCGGCACCGTGGTTCCATATAAGGAAGTGACGTTTTCCGCACAGATCCCGGGACGAATCAAGTCCATTGCCGGTGAAGAGGGTGACCAATTCGAGGAAGGCGCGGAAGTGATTGCAATCAATGATGACGATTTGCTGGCTAAACGTCGTGCAGCCTGGGCCAATCTTGCGAACTCAGAGGCTGCCCTGCGCAATGCCGGTGTCCAGTATTCACGGGAATGGATCTCACCATATGGTGGTGAGCAGAATGATGCCATGGGTGGTTTGGGCTCGATGATGAAAGGCTTTACCAATCCCATGCAAGGCATGTGGGGTGGTGGATCACCGGGGATGGACCGGCATGCACAACTCTACCAGCAGGGTACGATGGTTGAACAGGCCCGCTCACAAATCATTGCTGCGCGTTCCAGGATTGAAGAAATTGACACCAAGATTCGTGATGCAAAATCGATTGCACCATTTGATGGTGTGATTACCAGGAAATTCGTTGAAGTGGGTGACCCGGTACAACCCGGGCAACCTTTACTCAAGTATTCCGACTTGTCAAAAATGCAAATAAAGGTCGAAGTGCCGGCACGACTGATGCCGGGTGTTAAAAAAGGCATGGTGTTCAAGGCCAGGCTGGATGTTGGTGATGTGGAAACCCAGGCACGTGTTGCGCAGATTTTCCCGGTTGCCGATGTGGATCGCCATACGGTAACCGTCAAGCTTGATTTGCCACCGGGTGCTCCGGGTGGTGCCGGCATGTATGCAGAAGTTGAGATCAGGGATATCAATGTAAAGGTTGTCGATTTGCCAGTGGTACCGGTTGAAGCACTGGTGTGGCGCGGCAGCTTGCCGGGAATCTATGTCATGAATGAACAGAACAAGCGTGAAATGCGGCTGGTGAGAACCGGTGATCCTGTCGGCGCTGACAGGATTGCAATTCTCTCGGGTCTGCGGATAGGGGAACGTATTTTTGTCAAGGGGGCAGAATCAAACGAATCCGGTAGTTCATGGAATTAATGCAACAAGTAACCATTCCGGGGATGTGAATTACTTTTTCGATTGCTTGTAATACAGAGTTCCTTGTTTCACTAAAAATATCCTGATTCAGTATCGATGGGCCCCGGCATGTATCTCGCGTACTGAGCAAGGCAAATAAGAAGGCGGAATAGAATATGGCTGAACAAGACTTTTCTACACCGGTCAATTACGATACCCACTCACTGGGGATTGCCGGCAGAACGGCACGTCTGTTTATCACTTCTCCGGTTACACCCATGATACTGATCGTATCGTTGCTTGTTGGTGTGATCGGGCTGTTCTTTACGCCACGCCAGGAGGATCCCCAGATATCGGTCCCAATGATCGATGTCTACGTGCAGTACCCCGGGGCATCAGCGGACCAGGTTTCCAGCCTGGTGACTGAACCCCTGGAACGCATCCTGCTGGAAATTCCCGGTGTGCGACACACTTATACAGCCACGGAACGTGAAAATGCGATCGTAACGGTACGTTTTAAAGTCGGCCAGGATATGGGCGAATCGATCGTCAAGGTGCGTGACAAGATCCTGTCAAATATCGACAAAATTCCACCTGACGTGAAACCCCCGCTTATCAAGCCGGTGGGAATTGATGATGTTCCGATTGTCACCCTTACGCTCTGGTCTGAGGATCTGGATGATGGTGCATTGCGCACGCTGGGCCTTGATGTTTTGCAACAGCTGGGTGGAGTGCCCAATGTTGGTAAAGGGTTTATCGTTGGCGGGCGTGAAGAACAGGTAAAAGTCGAGGTGTCACCCGAGCGTCTGTCAGGCTATGGCATCAGCCTGGCCCAGGTCGCGCAGACGATACAAACGGCCAACGCAGAGCGGACAGCAGGTACTGCCGAATCAGGCAGCACCTCGTTTTCTGTTCGCACCGGTTCTTTCCTGACCAATGCGAAGGAAATCGGACGCCTGGTTGTCGCGATCCGCCAGGGTGCCCCGGTTTATGTGCGTGATGTGGCCCGGGTATCACAGGAACCAGCCGATCCCAGCCAATTGGTGACGCACTTTACCGGTGTGGCACATGATGGCAGTACGCCTGTGGCTAATGGTGAGTCGGCTGTAACGATTGCAATAGCCAAGAAAGAAGGAACCAATGGTGTAAAGGTGGCCAGTGCAATCCTGGCGAAGGTTGAAGCACTGAAAGATGTCGACAAGGGCCTGATTCCTGCAAATGTTCATGTCACGGTCACACGTGATTACGGCAAGTCTGCGAATGACAAGGTCAATGATCTGCTGGGCGCCATGCTGGAGGCCGCGGTAATCGTGTCGATCCTGTGCCTTGTTGGCCTGGGTGCGCGCGCTGCGCTTGTGGTTATTGCGGTGATTCCTGTCGTGATCCTCCTGACGATCTGGTGGACCATGATGATTGACTACACCATCGACCGCGTCAGCCTGTTCGCATTGATTTTTTCTATTGGTATTCTCGTTGATGATGCAACGGTGGTGGTCGAGAATATTTTTCGACATTGGCTTGAAAAGGGAAAGACCAGTATTGCCGTTGCCATCGATGCCGTCCGTGAAGTCGGTAATCCTACAATCCTGGCGACCTTTACAATTATTTCGGCGCTGTTACCCATGGGCTGGGTAAGTGGTTTGATGGGGCCGTACATGCGGCCAATCCCGGTGCTTGGCGCATCTGCCATGTTATTTTCGCTGATTGCCGCCTTCATATTTACGCCCTGGATGGCTGTCAAGCTGGCCCCTCGCCATGGTGCACTGAAGAAGGCCGAGGAAAGGGAGAAAAAGACGCATGAAAGGATCAGCCGTTTTTACCGGCCGATAATCATGCCCTTGATAAATAGCCGCAAACTTGGGTTGATTTTCCTGTTCGGCATAATTGGTCTTACGGCTGCCTTGTGTGCGACATTCTATACACAGCATGTAACCGTAAAGATGCTGCCATTTGATAACAAGCCGGAATTCTCGGTCATCGTAAACATGCCGGAAGGGACTGCCATGCCGGATACGGCAAATGTCACCCTGGCACTGGCGGAAGCGGTGCGCACAATTCCGGAGGTCACCGCCGTACAAACCTATGCGGGTACTGCACAGCCGTTCAACTTTAATGGCATGGTCAGGCACTATTACCTGCGTCAACGTTCATGGGAAGGTGACCTGCTGGTCATGCTTACCGACAAGAAGGACCGCGACCGTGGCAGCCATGCAATTGCAGTTGCGGCGCGCGCGATTCTCAAGCCAATTGCAGACCGGATGGGTGCGCGTATTGCGATCGTAGAGATGCCGCCGGGTCCGCCGGTGCTGAATACGGTCGTTGCCGAGGTGTATGGGCCGGACGCCGAGACCCGGCGCCAGGTCGCAACTGATGTGCTGGCAATGTTCGAAGAGGTTGAGAACGTCGTTGATGCCGACAGTTATATGGCTGGGCCACATGAATACTGGCGCTTTGAAGTCGCAACTGAAAAAGCGGTACGACTGGGCGTTTCTGTAGATACGATCAATGGCATCCTGGCGATGGCCATGGGTGGCTACCAGCTTGGCGATATCAAGCGCGGCACGGTGCTTGAACCGACCTATATCGTCATGCAGGTACCGCTGGCAGTCCGTTCACAGCTGTCGCGCCTTGGTGACCTGCCGATTCCAGCCGCGGATGGCCAAACGATCCCGCTATCATCACTCGGCAAGTTTGTTAAAGGCTATGAAGATCCGGTGATCTACAGCAAGGATTTGCGTGGTGTAGAGTACGTGGTTGGTGAAATGGAAGGTCGTCTGGGTGCGCCCATC
>DAOVYA010000025.1 GCA_030635865.1 Gammaproteobacteria bacterium
AACCGATTACCACGCCGAGTTGCCGCGGGTATTCTTTTTCTGCCTGGAGAATATCCACCTCCAGCTGGCTGTCACCACTCCCAAGGATAATGAGCTGTGCACCTTTTTCAACCAGCCCGGGTACGATGTCAAGAACCAGGTCGATACCTTTCTGCTCCACCAGCCGGCTGATGACGGCAAACAATGGAATGTTGTTATCAACGGGCAGATTAAAGTGTTCCTGCAGGGCGCGTTTATTTTCTATTTTGTGAAACAGTGAACGTTGATTGAACTGTACCGGAATTTTCAGGTCACGCCCCGGGTTCCATACTGAATAATCAACACCGTTCACAATGCCGGTCAGGTTGTCCTTGCGATGCTCAAGCGGTCCATCCAGACCACAGCCAAATTCTTTGGTGCGAATTTCTTTTGCATAGGTCGGACTCACCGTGGTAATCCAGTCCGCAAAAACCAGGCCACCCTTGATGAAAGAAAACTGGTTATGAAATTCCATTGCTTCCGTGGACCAGAAGTTGGTAGGTAGCTTGAGCCGCTTGAAGACCTTCCAGTCGAACAGTCCCTGGTAGGCAAGGTTATGGATGGTAAATACCGTGGGTGGCCTGTTCTTGCGTACCGAGAGCATGGGTGGCACCAACCCGGTTTGCCAGTCATTGCAGTGCACCAGGTCCGGTTGCCAGTCGAGACTGATTTCATCCATGGCAATCGCGGTAACGGTCCGGCAAAACGCGCTGTTACGCTCGGCAATATCCGGCCAGGCCTTGCCCTTCAGGTCCGAGTACGGGTGGCCCTCGCGGTCGAACAGTTCAGGGACGTCTATCAGGTAGAGGGTGACGGTACTGCCGGGCAGGCGGCCCGCGAGTATCCGTACAGATTGGTCAATTTCTTCCAGGATTCGGTGCGTCACAAAGGTGAATTTATCGGCTTGCTCAAGGACCTGCCGGTAGGCCGGGATAACCAGCCGGATATCATGTTTCAGGTTGCGAATCGCCCGTGGCAGACTGCCGGCAACGTCGGCAAGTCCACCGGTCTTTACCATGGGGTGTGCTTCACTACTGGCGAACAGGATTTTCATTACACGGATGTCGGTTTTTTGACAACGCAGGGCGTCAGGAAGTCGCAAGGGTGATGCAAGATACCGGTGAGGTCAACATCTTAATAAAGCTTGCGTTTTTGTAAAAACTGATTACCCTTCGCCGTGTAGGGGATTTTGACGCACAGGTGGCAGGAGAAGCCGCCTGGGCAAAACATAAGAAGTCATGTTTTCTACCGGGGAGAGTCACATGGGGAGTCAATTTGATCTTGGATCGAGTGGCAGCCGGATGCGGCTGCGCGATGATTTCATCAGTGGTCTGGAATATTTCAAATGCGATGATCTTGAAGCTGCGCTGACGCTGTTTCGTGAAGCGGATGAAAGTGCGGCGATCGATGACGTCTACCAAAACCGTTATACCTCGTTCCATGGCCTGGCCCGGGTGTTCATGGGCGACCCGCGCGGGGTGAAATTATGTCGCAAGGCCGCCGTGGGCGAGACCAATGATCCCGAAGTGTATTGCAACCTGGCAATGGCCGAGAACAAGCTGGGTATGCGGGAAAGTGCCTACCAGGCATTGCGCCGCGGCTTGCGAATTGCGCCTGAACATGCCGGCTTGCTGCAGATGAAAAAAGACATCATGCTGCGCGAGCAGCGTGGACTGGTTGAGGGCCTGAAGAGTGGGAACTGGCTGAATCGCATCCTGGGCAGGTTGGTTCGTGGCGCCCGGCAGCCATAATCGGACCGCTAGAAGTTCCATCCTGCCCGCATTTCAGCATAGCCCGGAGAAGGTGAGACCGGGACCCGGTCGAGAGGCTGGCCTGGGCCATGGCGGCCGAGGGCCGTAATCAGGGAAGAAAGTTCACGTAATTGCGAGAAAAATTACCCGTCATTGCGAGCGAAGCGTGGCAATCTCGTGAAGCTGGCAGCGGACGTGATGAGATTGCCGCGTCACTGCGTTCCTCGCAATGACGGGGGGTTGTTTCTCCGGGTCACGTTGTTCCTCGCAATGACGGGGTCTGTTCCTCGGGCTCAACTCCACACTGGCTTGCTTGATTTGTTATAATAACTCCCGGAGTCGGCCAGGCAGTCGCCCCGTTCGCGGGGAGGAAAGTCCGGGCTCCACAGGGCAGGGTGCCAGGTAACACCTGGGAGGCGCGAGCCTATGGAAAGTGCCACAGAAAATATACCGCCGGCTTCGTACGCGGAGCGGGTAAGGGTGAAATGGTGCGGTAAGAGCGCACCGCGCGACTGGTAACAGGCGTGGCAGGGTAAACCCCATCCGGAGCAAGACCAAATAGGGGAACATACGTGCGGCCCGCATGGTTCCCGGGTAGGTTGCTTGAGGCATACGGTGACGTATTGTCCAGATGAATGGCTGTCCACGACAGAACCCGGCTTATCGGCCGACTCCTTTTCTTTTTCGGATTCCACGAAAATTTCTTTCGCGTTGGTATACAAATCATTAGCTTGTAGCCGCAAAATGGCACCCGGATGCCAAACCAAGTATATTCAGATTCGTTGACAACTTATTTTGAATTCAGGATGACACGCAAGCTTTATATAAAGACACACGGATGCCAGATGAACGAGTACGATTCCTCCAGGATGGCGGATGTGCTGGTGGATTCGCATCAACTTGAAGTCACACAGGATCCCGCGCTTGCCGATGTCCTGCTCCTCAATACCTGCTCGATCCGTGAAAAGGCGCAGGAGAAGGTGTTCTCTGAACTGGGTCGCTGGAAGGAACTGAAAGACAAGCGCCCGGAACTGGTGATCGGTGTCGGCGGTTGCGTGGCCAGCCAGGAAGGGGATGCCATTCGGGCAAGGGCCCCGTATGTCGATATCGTGTTTGGTCCGCAGACCCTGCATCGCCTGCCGCAGATGCTGGACGAGACGCGTCGTGTACAGCAGGCGGTGATCGATGTCAGCTTTCCGGAGATTGAAAAATTTGACTGCATGCCGCCGCCCAGCGTGGAAGGGCCAACGGCCTTTGTCTCCATCATGGAGGGCTGCAGCAAGTATTGCAGTTTTTGTGTAGTCCCCTATACGCGTGGAGAAGAAGTCAGCCGGCCCTTTGATGACATTCTTGCCGAGGTTGTCGGGCTGGCCGGGCAGGGTGTTCGTGAAGTGACCTTGCTGGGCCAGAATGTGAACGCCTACCAGGGTGAACAGCACGATGGCGAGATTGCCGACCTTGCGCTGCTGATCAACTATATAGCGGCCATTGATGGTATTGATCGTATCCGTTATACAACCTCGCACCCGCTGGAAATGAGTGACAGCCTGATCCAGGCCTACGCGGAAGTTCCCGAACTGGTGAGTCATCTGCACCTGCCGGTGCAAAGTGGTTCAGACCGTATCCTGGCAAGCATGAAACGTAATCACACTGCGCTTGAGTACAAAGCCACGATCCGCAAGCTGCGTGAGACGCGCCCCGGCATCAGTCTGTCGTCTGATTTTATTATTGGCTTTCCCGGTGAGGGGGCCGCGGAGTTCGAGCAAACCATGGATCTGATCGAGGACGTCGGGTTTGACCAGTCCTTCAGTTTTATCTACAGCCAGCGTCCGGGCACGCCCGCATCGGATATGCCGAATGATGTGTCTGTCAGTGAAAAGAAGGCGCGACTGGCGCGGCTGCAAAAGCGCATCAGTGCGATGGCGGCTACAATCAGCAACGCCATGGTCGGAAATATTGAACGTATTCTTGTGGAGAAGGTGTCACGTAAAAGCAGTGAGCAGGTCAGTGGCCGGACTGAAAACAACCGGGTTGTTAATTTTGACGGTGCCCACTCGTTGATTGGCTGTTTCGTGGATGTGCGCATTACCGAGGCCCTGCCAAACTCGTTGCGCGGTGAACTTGTCTCGGTTGAGCCACAGGAAAAACATGCAAGCCCAGGTGCTGCCGGTTTGAAGGCCTCTTGAACGCCCAGATACATTCCATCGATATTTCACTGCTGCCGGCAGATAACGAGCGACTGGCTGAACTGTGTGGCCAGTTCGATAGCCACCTGCGTCAACTGGAACAGCGCCTTGGAGTGGAGATCAACAACCGCGGTAACCAGTTCCGCATAATCGGTAACGCGGACAGCGTCCAGTCTGCTGCAAAGATCCTGGAAGACCTGTACCGGGAAACAGGGCAGGGTGGTCTGACACCCGAGAAGATCCACCTGTCTCTAAGCGGGGTTGATGCGAGCCCGGAGGCTGCCCGTCAGCCGCCAGACAAGGCAGATGTCCTGATCAAAACGCCCGGTGGCACGATCATGCCGCGTGGTGACAACCAGCGGCATTATCTTCGCAATATCCTGGTCCACGACCTCAATTTCGGTATAGGGCCGGCGGGTACCGGCAAGACCTACCTCGCGGTTGCCTGTGCCGTGCACGCACTGGAGCAGGAAAAGGTCAGCAGGCTGGTGCTGGTGCGACCGGCCGTGGAGGCCGGTGAGCGTCTCGGTTTTCTACCGGGTGATATGACGCAAAAAGTGGACCCCTACCTGCGCCCCTTGTATGACGCGCTCTATGAAATGCTGGGGATAGAGCGGGTGGCAAAACTGATTGACCGGAACGTTATCGAGGTAGCGCCACTTGCATTCATGCGCGGCCGCAGTCTCAACGATGCTTTCATCATCCTGGACGAGGCGCAGAACACAACGGTTGAACAGATGAAGATGTTTCTGACGCGTATCGGGTTTGGTTCGACCGCGGTTGTAACGGGTGATATTACCCAGATAGATTTACCCAGAAATACCCAGTCCGGGTTGCGCCAGGTTACCGATGTCCTGAAGGCCCAGAAGAATATCAGCTTTACTTTTTTTTCATCACGGGACGTAGTGAGGCATCCCTTGGTGCAACGGATTATTAATGCATACGATGCCTATGACCGGAATAATACCGATTAACCCGTCATTTTACCCCAGGAGTACTTCCTCAGGATGGCTATGCCATCCTTCAGGGCGCGGCGAAGCGCGGCAAAGCGCGGCAATCTCATGACGCTGGCAGCGAACTTGATGAGATTGCCGCGTCACTTCGTTCCTCGCAATGACGGAGTATTTCACATGGGTCTAATGGTATGAGTGAACAGAAATATATTATCGATGTTCAATACGCCATCACTGCAGAAGGCCTGCCAGGCGAGCAGGAAATCTGCAAATGGGTCAGGGTTGCGTTACAGGAAAGGCAGGAACAGGCAGAGCTGGTTGTACGTATCGTGGATGAAGCAGAGATTACCGCGCTCAATCGCCGCTACCGTGGAAAGGAGGGTGCGACCAATGTTTTGTCTTTTCCATACGAACAGGTGCAGGGAGTCGAAACCGGGTTGCTTGGCGATGTTGTTATTTGTGCACCGGTTGTTGCAGAGGAGGCGGTTGCGCAGGGCAAGCCGCTCGATGCTCACTGGGCGCACATGGTGATACACGGTGTGCTGCACCTGCTTGGATATGATCACTATCACGACCGCGAGGCCCGCGAAATGGAACAGCTGGAGACCGGGCAACTGGCCAGCCTGGGTTTCATGAATCCCTATTGATGCCGATAGCAGGCAGCAGGATAGTTTGTTTCATCGGTGATATAATTGTAACGTTGCTTATACAAAGGCGCTGTAACTAACTAATATTTAATGGACAAAGACCGACCTCCCAACGGTCCCGCAAAGCGTTCCTGGCGCGCCAGGCTGAAACAGGCGTGTTTGCGGGAACCTGCCAACAACGAGCAGCTGGTCGAGTTGCTCCGTGGTGCCCACCGGAAGAACCTGTTTGATGTCGACCTGCTCGGCATGCTCGAGGGCGTGCTGCAGGTGGATGATATGCAGGTGCGTGATGTCATGATTCCGCGATCCCAGGTGGTTGTACTGGAACGTGATGCGAACCCTGAAATATTATTGCGCACCGTGGTTGAATCAGGCCATTCGCGCTTCCCGGTTATTACCGAAAGTCGCGATGAAGTCATCGGTATATTGCTCGCAAAGGATTTGCTGTTTTATTCTTTTGGACGCACGGACAGCCACTTCAATGTCAGAGAGATTCTGCGGCCGGCGATCTTTGTCCCGGAGAGCAAGCGACTCAATGTACTGTTAAAGGAGTTTCGCTCCAGCCGGAATCACATGGCCATTGTTGTGGATGAGTACGGCGGTGTTGCAGGCATGGTCACTATTGAAGATGTACTTGAGCAAATCGTCGGGGAAATCGAGGACGAGCATGATGTCGAGGAAGAAGACACCATTCGCAAGCATAGTGAGTTCCACTACACCATCAAGGCCCTGACCCCGATCGAAGACTTCAATGAATATTTCAAAACCGGATTCTCGGATGACGAATTCGATACTATCGGGGGGCTGGTTGTTAGCCACATTGGACATTTACCCAAGCGTGGTGAGCGGGTTGTTATCGACAACCTGTTGTTCAAGGTTTTGCGTGCTGACAGCCGCCGGGTACACATGTTGCAACTGACGTTATTACCAAGATCGGTCGAGGTTGCAGAGTCACGTCTTCAGAATGAATCGTGACCGGTACTGACAGCCGGATCAACGGGCTGGCCGTTCTGTTTGCCGGTGCGCTGGCGGTAACCGCGTTTGCCCCCTATGGCTGGTATCCCGTTGCCATACTGTCGCTCGCCGTTCTGTTTAATCAATGGTTGTTGGATACTCCGCGCCAGGCCCTGTTACACGGTGCATTATTCGGGCTGGGTTACTTCGGTGTCGGTGTCTCATGGGTGTTTGTCAGCGTGTATGTATACGGCCAGGTCCCGGTGGCCGCCGCCATACTGGTGACCCTGCTCTTTGTTGCCGTGCTTTCATTGTATCCCGCCTTGCTTGGTTATTTTCTTAAGCGTATGACCGTCGCCTCGACCGGTTTACTGCCGCTGCTGGCGTTTGCTGCTGGCTGGATTGCGACCGAGTGGCTGCGTGGCTGGTTATTTACCGGCTTTCCCTGGCTCACTATCGGTAGCAGCCAGGTTGACAGCCTGTTATCCGCCTATGCGCCGCTGGCAGGGGTCTATGGCGTTGGGCTTGCGGTCGCACTGAGTGCAGCCTTGCTGGTAGCGGTGTTGAGAAATCAACAACGCCTGCCCGGCCTGTTTTTCCTCCTGGTCATCTGGGGGGGTGCCATATTTATAAGTGGGCTGGAATGGACCTCGCCCATGAAAGATCGCCTGCAAGTGGCACTGGTGCAGGGCAATATTGCCCAGGACGAAAAATGGCTCCCGGAGAATATCCAGAAAACCCTGACGAGCTACATGGAGCTTACCTTTTCACAACAGGATATCGATCTGGTTGTCTGGCCCGAGACGGCGATCCCGGCTTTTTATCACCAGGTCGAAGACAGTTTTATCCCTGCGCTTGAATCGAGACTGCAGGAAAGCGGCATGACCCTGCTGACGGGTATCCCGGTACTCGACAAGCGTGACTGGGAATATTCCAACGCGGTGACCTCGATCGGAGGTGAACGCATGTTTTATTACAAGCGTCACCTGGTGCCGTTCGGTGAGTACTTGCCATTGCGCAATATCATCGGAACAACCCTGGATGCACTGGCCGTCCCTAATGCAGATTTTACCCGGGGCAATAATGTGCAGAACCTGATAGAGGTCACCGGTTATCCGGTTGGAACGTCCATCTGTTTCGAAGTGGCATTCAGTGAAGAGATCGTAGCGGATCTGCCGCAGGCGGCACTACTGGTCAACGTGAGTAATGACGCCTGGTTTGGTGACTCACTGGCACCGCACCAGCACCTTGAAATGGCACGCCTGCGGACAATGGAAACCGGTCGCCCTATGCTGCGTGCAACAAATACCGGCATCTCTGCGATTATTGATTACGACGGTGCAGTACTGGCCCGTAGCGCACAGTTCGAAGCAGCCGTTGTGACCGGATCAATCGTTCCCCGGCAGGGTGCAACACCCTATGTAAGATTTGGTAATGCACCGGTCATAATTCTGTGCAGCATCTTCCTGTTACCGGGGTTACTGGGCGGCCGATTGCGTTCCTGAGTGTCACCCTTTCAACAGCCTGCCAGGCACCTAAAAACCTTTTCCGCGTCCAGTCCATCGCGGTATTCACCCGCCCTGTTAACGTGCCTCTGGTACAGGGGCGCCCGTCTGTAACTGGCTGGCACGGCGGTTGCCGTAGCGCGCCAGCATCCAGAAAAACAGTGTGGCCGAAGCCGCCACCAGCGTATTGAACAGCAGCAGCAGGGGACTTTGTGGAATCACGACCAGGGCCCAGACATATTGCGCGGCGATGGAGAAGTAGAGGAAGCCTGCGACGAAATGCCGTGATCGGTTACGGATGAAACGCGCGCCGAAGGGCGCACCTACAACCACAACCGGAACGCATACCCACCAGTAGTTCCAGGCGTCGGCCGCCACCCCGCCGCTGATGGTTTCCTGCCAGGCAAAGCCGATTACGGTATTCGTCGCCATCAGAATTACCGAGGTGGGGGTGGCCACTTTCTCGTTCAGGCTGAACACCAGCACCAGTACCGCAAAGGTGACGATGTCCAGGCCGCTGCCGGTGAGTCCGCTGACAATGCCACCGGCAATGCCGATCGCAAACAGCAGCGCCGCGCTGCCGGGGCCGAATGCCGTGATGCGGGTGCAGACCTCGCGGTCGCGGTCGCGGTTGATCCAGTAGAGGGCCGCGCCGAACCCCAGCCAGAAACTGACGAAGAACACCTTGGTGTGGGATGCGCCCAGTAGCGGCGCAATTCGTTCCAGCCCGAGGACCACCCCCAGTACCCCGCCGAGACCCGCGTACAGGACTGCACGCCATTCCACCGTGATGCGCAGAAATACGATCACCAGCGCCGCCGCAACCATGCCTACGGACTGGATCATCAGCGAGAAGTCGCGCGCCACGTGTGGCTCCATGCCGAATCCCAGGGTCATGATGGGGAAGGCTACCGCTCCGCCTCCCTCGCTGGTCGCTCCCGCGATGAACGATCCCAGCGCCATGGTGGCGGACATGAACCAGTATTCGGTGAACAGTTGCCAGCGGTCGCCGTGCCACATCAGCAACGCCCAGGCGGTCCATACCAGGGTGATGATCAGCAGATGCGGGACCCAGGAAGCACGCCTCGCCGCTAGCGGTTGGGCGTCTGTGGTCGTGATGGTGTCTGTCATGTGTAAGAAAGGGGTCGGTCGACTTTTCAAGAGATAGCTAATTGTCCGATTGCTACCCTTGATTATTTCAGGTCGTACACCCTGATCCTTTCAATCAGCGGCTTCATGGTTTTCTCCAGCAGATTCAGATGCACCGGGTGGACAAGGTAGGCATCGAGTGCTGCCTTGTTGATGAAGCTGATAATCAAGGCGACATCATAACTGCTGTCTACGATTTTACGCTGGCTGGGTACTGCTTTGCCGCTTCTGAGGGTTATTACGCCAGGGATGGTTTTCAATTTCTCGCTGGCCTTTATGATCTTGTCTTGCGCTTGGGTATTGCCCGGTTCTTTCAGCCATATAATGATGATGTGTTCGATGGTCTGGTTTGCTGCGGCAGCCGGCTGGATTTGCAAGGCTAATAATATGGCGATAAAAAGTGTAAGCAGGTAGCGGTGTAACATATTGGGTATCCTTGTTGCGAGATTTCTGGTTTGTTCGTCATTGCGAGGAACAAAGTGACGCGGCAATCTCATTGAATCCGCTGCCAGCTTTACGAGATTGCCACGCTTCGCTCGCAATGACAGGTACTTTCAAAGTTCGTCCTTGACTGTTTTACGGTGAAAGACCGTGTGATCGCAATTGGGGCAGTTCGGAATATAACCGGTCTTGTGAAAGCGGATGATTGCGCCGCAGCTGGCGCACACCAGTGTGCCGGGTCCGGTTACCTCGCCACTGTTCCACGTGGGTCCTTCCCTGATTTCATGTTCGAACTCCAGCATTTCCTCGCGGGTATGGTCGGTGACCCGTGTCAGTGTCTCTGTCAGTCTGTCTTCAACCTGGTGGATATCAAAACGCAGCCAGTCACCCAGTTCCTGACCGGTTTCAGCCAGGTAATTCCCGGCATCCTCTATATCCCGGTGTAAATACATGGCGATTTTCTCGGCCTCTTCCCGGGTAAGCTCTTCCAGGTCGACCGCCAGGTCCCGGGCATTGTGAATAAAGCGTTTTAGTACCGGGGCCGTGTACTCTTCTGCTTCCTCGATGGCTGTCCTGACCCGTACCATCATGTCGTTATAGGCATTCAGCCACTTCTCGCGGGTGGGTATTTCGTCGTTCATAGTTCTCTCCTCCTTGTACAAGTGTGGCCCAAATCGGTGGAAAGGTGAAGGAAATGGTCATATTGGTTGTTGGGGTAGGGGGGCTACGGTATTCTTCCGCCTTTAATTTGTTTGCCGACAGCAGGGATTCATGGACGCTAGTTACAAGCCGGACAGTGTCGAAGCCGATGCCCGCGAGTACTGGGATAAACAGCAGACATTTCGGGTAACCGAGGACCCCGCACGGGAGAAATACTACTGCCTGTCCATGTTCCCCTATCCGAGTGGCCGCTTGCACATGGGCCATGTGCGCAATTACACCATCGGTGATGTGATCAGCCGTTATCAGCGCATGTTGGGGAAAAATGTCCTGCAACCGATGGGTTGGGACGCCTTTGGCCTGCCGGCTGAAAATGCCGCCATCCAGAACAAGGTGCCACCGGCGAAGTGGACACAGGAAAATATTGAATACATGCGCAACCAGCTGAAACAGCTGGGTTTCGGTTATGACTGGGAGCGCGAGCTGGCCACCTGTACACCGGAATATTACCGCTGGGAACAATGGTTCTTTACACGCCTGTTCAAAAAAGGCGTCGTATATAAAAAGACCGCGATGGTGAACTGGGACCCGGTAGACAAGACGGTGCTCGCCAACGAGCAGGTCATCGATGGCAAGGGCTGGCGTTCCGGTGCCCCGGTTGAACGCCGGGAGATTCCGCAATGGTTCCTGAGAATTACCGATTATGCCGAGGAACTGCTGGCCGATCTCGAGCAACTCGATGGCTGGCCGGAACAGGTGCGCACCATGCAGCGCAACTGGATCGGTCGTTCGGAAGGTATCGAGATGCAGTTTGGCATCGACGGGCGGGATGAAACCCTGTCAATCTACACGACACGCCCGGATACGCTAATGGGTGTGACCTATATCGCGGTCGCCGCGGAACATGCCCTGGCCAGTGAGGCGGCGACAAACAATCCTGCACTGAAGGCGTTTATCGATGAGTGCCGCAATACAAAGGTTGCCGAGGCCGATATGGCCACAATGGTGTAGAAGGGTGTGGATACCGGCCGGAAGGCCGTGCACCCGGTTAGCGGTGAACAGGTCCCGATCTGGGTCGCGAACTTTGTCCTGATGGAATATGGCTCCGGTGCGGTGATGGCAGTACCGGCACACGACCAGCGTGATTACGAATTTGCACAGGGTAACGGCCTGGAGATAAGACAGGTTGTCTACCCCGCTGGTGATGAGCAGTCGGCGGACCTGTCAAAGGCGGCCTTTATTGAAAAGGGTGTTCTGGAAAATTCCGGTGAGTTCAGCGGGCTGACCTCCGGGCAGGCATTTACCTCAATCGGCGACTGGCTGGAGCAGGCGGGCAAGGGTTCGCGCAAGGTCAATTACCGCCTGCGTGACTGGGGCGCGTCACGCCAGCGTTACTGGGGATGTCCGATCCCGATTGTTAACTGTCCTGACT
>DAOVYA010000302.1 GCA_030635865.1 Gammaproteobacteria bacterium
AAATTATGTTTTCGTGAACAATGAGTAAAGCCTTGAATAATTAATGAGGGTGATTATACGCAGAGTAACGACTGACAGGTATTGGCGCATGGGCAGAAGCAAGAGCAGTCACCAGTGGCTGAAGAAACACTTTGATGATGAATTCGTAAAACGTGCGCAACGCGAGGGCTGGCGCTCGCGTGCCGTCTACAAGCTGGAAGAGATCGACCGGAAATACCGGCTTCTTCGCCCCGGCATGACGGTAGTGGATCTGGGGGCGGCCCCTGGAGGATGGTCACAATATGCGCAGCGGGTACTGGCGGGGAAGGGCCGGATTATCGCGCTGGACATCCTGGAGATGGATCCCCTGCCCGGGGTGGAGTTCATACAGGGCGATTTTACAGAGGACGAACCACTTGATTTACTTATGAAAAAACTCGGCGGTACAAAAGCAGACCTTGTATTATCGGATATGGCCCCCAATATCAGCGGTATGCAGGCAGTCGACCAGCCACGCAGCATCTACCTGGTGGAACTGGCCGTTGATTTTGCCACGAAAGTACTGGGTAAAAACGGAAATTTGTTATTCAAGGCCTTTCAGGGAGAAGGTTTTGAAGACGTCGTCAGGACCTTGCGGGGGCAATACCGGAAGGTTTTGATCCGCAAGCCCAGGGCGTCCCGGCCGCGCAGCAGAGAGGTGTATGTGCTGGCACAGGGCTGCAACAGGGTGAATGTGTCATAATGTATTCAAGCACGCTGCTTGTGTGCCGAAATATCCAGTTGGTAACGTATTGCTTTCCATGAGTAAGTTGAGGTATCCGGTTTGAACGATCTGACAAAGAATCTTGTCCTGTGGGTAGTGATCGCCATCGTCTTGATGTCGGTCTTCAATAATTTTGGTCCTAAAGGCACCAATACGCAGACGGTTGACTATTCTGAATTCATAAATGAGGTCCAGCAGGGCCGTGTACAGCGGGTGGAAATCGAAGACCGTACCATCGAAGGCGTTCGACTTGATGGCAGCAGTTTTGTCACGCAGACACCGCCGGAAGACCCCAGGATGCTGGATGACCTGTTGTCCAATAACGTGGTGGTCAAGGTCAAGTCGCCGGGTCAACAGTCCCTGCTAATGCAGATTTTTATTTCCTGGTTCCCGATGTTGCTGTTGATTGGCGTGTGGATCTTTTTTATGCGTCAGATGCAGGGCGGCGCTGGCGGGCGGGGTGCCATGTCATTCGGCAAGAGCAAGGCCCGTCTTCTGGGTGAAGACCAGATCAAGCTTACCTTTGCTGATGTTGCGGGCGTGGAGGAGGCCAAGGAGGAAGTCGGTGAACTGGTCGAGTTTCTCCGTGACCCGAGCAAGTTTCAGCGTCTTGGCGGAAAGATCCCGAGTGGCGTATTGATGGTTGGCGCTCCCGGTACCGGCAAGACCCTGCTGGCCAAGGCGATCGCCGGAGAGGCGAAAGTGCCGTTTTTTACAATTTCGGGGTCGGATTTTGTTGAAATGTTTGTTGGCGTTGGTGCGTCACGGGTCCGTGATATGTTTGAACAGGCCAAGAAACATGCGCCCTGCATTATCTTCATTGATGAAATTGACGCAGTCGGCCGGCACCGTGGTGCCGGTCTGGGTGGCGGTCATGATGAGCGTGAACAAACCCTTAACCAGTTGTTGGTCGAGATGGACGGTTTTGAAGGCAATGAAGGCGTTATCGTGATTGCCGCGACCAACCGGCCGGATGTGCTCGATCCCGCCTTGTTGAGACCGGGACGCTTTGACCGCCAGGTCGTGGTGCCATTACCGGATGTACGTGGCCGCGAACAGATATTGAAAGTGCATATGCGCAAGGTGCCGATGGCTGATGATGCCAAGGCCAGCATCATAGCGCGCGGAACGCCGGGGTTTTCGGGCGCCGACCTTGCCAACCTGGTGAACGAGGCCGCGCTGTTTGCCGCGCGTGCGAATAAACGCCTGGTGTATATGGATGATCTCGAGAAGGCCAAGGACAAGATCATGATGGGTGCCGAACGGCGCTCCATGGTGATGAGTGAGGATGAGAAAAAGCTTACTGCTTATCATGAGGCCGGCCATGCGATTGTTGGCCGTTCGATGCCGTCACATGACCCTGTCTACAAGGTTACGATCATCCCGCGTGGCCGTGCGCTGGGTGTGACCATGTTCCTGCCGGAGGCTGATCGTTACAGCCACAGCAAGGAGTTTATTGAAAGCCAGATTTGCAGCCTGTTCGGCGGGCGAATTGCCGAGGAGCTGGTGTTTGGTGCCGATTATGTAACGACCGGCGCCTCCAATGACATCATGCGCAGTACCGAACTGGCGCGTAATATGGTGACCAAGTGGGGCCTGTCGGAAAAGCTCGGACCGTTGACCTATGCAGAGGACGAGGGGGAGGTTTTCCTCGGGCACTCGGTTGCACAGCATAAATCGGTGTCGGATGAGACGGCGCACGCGATAGACGAGGAAGTCCGGGCAATTGTTGACCGGAGTTATACCCGGGCTGAAGATATCCTTACAAACAACCTTGACAAGCTGCACGCCATGGCCGATGCGCTGATGAAGTATGAAACCATCGACAGCGGCCAGATCGATGACATTATGGAAGGCAAGCCGCCGCGTGTGCCGAAAGACTGGGATGAATCGGAACCGACCTCCACCCCCGGTGGTGACTCAAAGGGTTCGGAAGGCAAGGACAACAAGCCGGATTCAAAGATTGGCGGCCCGGCCGGCCAGCACTAGCCTGGTGTTCACACAGAAAAGAATAACTCTCGCCAAGACGCCAGGATCGAAAAGTTATAAGCTATTGTTAATATGCAAATGA
>DAOVYA010000227.1 GCA_030635865.1 Gammaproteobacteria bacterium
CGGTCGAAAACAACGTCCAGGAAAGCCGCTGGAGAATGGATATTCCGGCCGGCACACTGGACAAGCTGGCTTCACAGCTCGGCATGATGCTCGCGCTGGGTGAAGGCAAAACCGAAGTCACGTTCAATATCGCCGATGGTGGAAAACTAAAAGAATACCGCTTCCGGGTTATCGGACACGAAACCCTGGAACTGCCAGCCGGCACCTTCAAAACAGTGAAGATCACCAAGCTGCGCGACAACAAAAGAAGAGAGACCTACATCTGGTGCGCACCGGAACTGAACTACCTGCCGGTCCGCATCTGGCAACGCGAGAAAGAAGAGGCTGTGTACCAGAGCGATCTGGTGAGTTTCACTTATGCTTCAGGGGCTGCGACGAAAGACTGATATTCACTAAGCTGCATGGCTGGTCGCCGAATCGTTTGAAGGTGGATCTGGGCAAAGCCAGTGGCGGGCATTTGCGGGTAAAGGCGGACTAGAACAATAAGAACCCAAAAGTGGCAGGATTCATTTTTCAAGAAACAGATGATTACTGTGAAATTTGACCTGCAAATGTATCCGGCCCCTTTTTGTCTTTTTTATACGAGCCCTAAGCTACTACGGATCGTTTTTTTCGTGCTTTCTTCTTGATAGATTTTCCAGGCTTTGCTTCGCTTTTACTACGCGGCTTCCCTTTGCTTTTCGCCCGACCGGCTGGTTTGCCTGGCTTTCCATGTTTTGCTGCATTGGCTGATTTGCCAGGCTTTCTATCCTTTGCTCTATTGGTCGGCTTCCCGGCCTTTCGTTCCTCTCCTGCAAGTGAAATATTCAGCTGCTTGCCGCCCACACGGACTTTTTTCAGATCATTGAAAACAGCTCTGGGCATACCATCGGGTAAATCAATCAGGCTGTAGTCATCATATATATTTATGCGCCCGATATGCTGGCTATCAAGACCCGCTTCATTGGCGATAGCGCCGACAATGTTGCCCGGCATGACCTTGTGGTTTTTGCCAACCTCGATGCGGAAAGTCTGCATACCCTCATCAGGCGATGATCTTTTTCCTGCTGGACGCTCGCCCTTCTTGCGTGCCGGTTTTTTGCGTAGCGGAGTGTCACCCTTATCCCGGCTTTTATCGGCCTTGTGTTGCGGCTTGTGCTGCAGCAGGAAGGGCGCGTCCCCTTGTAACAAGCGCGCAAGTGCGGCAGCTATTTCTATTCCCGGTACGTTATGTTCTTGCTGGTATTGCTCGATCAGCTGAGTAAACAATCCCGCATCATCTTCCGCAAGCGTATCGGTAATGCGCTGTTTGAATTTGGCGATACGCTTGTCATTGACCAGTTCGGTTGAAGGCAGTTCCATCCTGTCAATCTTCTGCCGGGTGGTCTTTTCAATCGTGCCCAGCAAACGCTTTTCTCGCGGCGCGACAAACAGGATGGCATCACCTTTCTTCCCCGCACGGCCGGTACGGCCAATACGATGCACATAGGCCTCTGCATCATAGGGAATATCGTAGTTGATTACGTGGCTGATGCGCGCCACGTCAAGACCGCGCGCAGCAACATCCGTGGCAACCAGTATGTCCACCTTGCCTTTTTTTAGTTGCTGAATAGTGCGCTCACGCTGGGCCTGTGGAATATCACCATTGAGTGCCGCCGAGGCATATCCACGCGCTTCCAGTTTTTCAGCCAACTCGACTGTCGAGGTTTTGGTACGCACGAAAACGAGCATGGCATCAAAATGCTCGGCTTCAAGGATCCGGGTCAGGGCATCGAGTTTATGTACACCACTGACCGGCCAGAAACGCTGGCGAATGGTCTCGGCCGTGGTGGTTTTCATCTTGATGGTGATTTGTACCGGATCATTCAAATGCCGCGCGGCTATGCGACGAACCTGTTGCGGCATGGTGGCCGAAAACAGTGCAATTTGCCTGTCTGACGGGGTTTGCTCAAGCACCCATTCCACATCATCAATAAAACCCATGCGCAGCATTTCATCGGCCTCGTCCAGCACCAGTGCGTTGAGCCCGTTCAGTTGCAAGGTGCCACGACGCATATGATCCATCACGCGTCCGGGGGTCCCCACCACCACATGTACACCGCGTTTCAGGGCATGAATTTGCCCGCGGTAATCCTGGCCTCCATAAACCGGCAATACATGAAACCCTTTCAAGTGCCTGGCGTATTTCTGAAAAGCCTCGGCCACCTGGATCGCCAGCTCACGGGTTGGCGCCAGTACCAGTACCTGCGGGTCTTTTTGTTTTAAATCGAGGTTGGATAATATTGGCAGGGCAAATGCAGCAGTCTTACCGGTTCCGGTTTGCGCCTGGCCAAGCACATCCCTGCCTTCCAGTAACAACGGGATCGTTTCTGCCTGGATGGGTGATGGGGTTTCATAGCCCAACTCATCCAGTGCTTTCAGAATGGGGTTTTTCAGCGCCAATTGATTGAACGCCGTTACTGTATCGGTAGTCATGTGCAGTGCCTGACATAAATGAAATGCGTGGAACGCCAAGGATTAGCCGGGGTATCCTGCTTGCCCCTGCCCACTGTGAATCCGGGCCAGAATCTGAAGGGCTGCGTAGTGTAACGGCTTATATGCCATGTTTCATGTTTTTTACACGCGAAAAGGGGCTAGATCACGTTTTTCCTTCAGTCTATCACCGTGTAAGGCGCTGCATTGCTGCCTGATCCTCGATAACACGGATACTGCCAATCGGGACGGCAATGTCCATTGGTTTCTTTCCGCGCACCTTCCCCGACTGTTTTACTGAAGTGACCCATTCACTCTTCAAATCCAGGTCTCCGAGAGTCCAGTAAAGATCATAGGTGCCAGGAACGACCGGTGTGCTGCGAACGCTGGTGCGGTCAATGACAACCTGGCCGGGCTGCCATTGCTCCGGTATCCAGGCGCCATCGGCGACCGGGTGCAGCCAGTTGAACTTCTCCCCCTCCCCGCTACGCCCGATCAACAGCGCTTCCCGGTTTGGGACCAGCGGCCCGGCCACCTGCAGTGCCACTTCCACTTCGAATGACCGTCCTGCAGGAATCGTCTCCGGGTAACGCGTGCCGAGCAAACTGATCCCGTGACTCAGTTCCACCGGATCGCCTTTCACCCATCCTGGCAAACGGGCCGGGACAATCGCCGCGGGTACCCGGTTGCGTGCAGCATCCGGCAAGGGTTTCGTTTGCGCAGTTTCGTGAATCACTGCCGGCGTTTTCAGACGCCTGGCGGTTGCCGGGCTATCCAGTTGCACGGCAAGTGTCCCGTTGTCCCGGGTAAAGCGGATATCCGGGTCCAGTTCCCTGCTGAGCCGTTCGAAACGCTGTTCGATACTGCGTTTCAGATCCCCTTTTGCAAGGAATGTCTTTCCTGGTTTCCTGGCTATAGGCTGGATCAACAACCGCTGAATGCCTGCGGTGTCAAAAAACAGCTGGAAGACCGCCGCTACCCGGTCGTCCTTGCGGACAATGTCAAACAGCAGGCTGCCCATGTCATAAACAATCGGGTGACCCCTGTAGATCTCCATCCCCTGCAGGACATGGGCCGAGTGACCCAGGATCGCATCAGCCCCCGCGTCGATAAGCCGGTGCGCGAGCCGGACACGATCTTGCGTGGGCCTCTCCCGCCAGTTCCGTCCCCAGTGCGGTGAGACAATCACCAGGTCGGCGTGCTTCCGTGCCTTGCGTACAGCTGCGAGCAGTCCCTCCTCCGAATCCGCTCGCA
>DAOVYA010000011.1 GCA_030635865.1 Gammaproteobacteria bacterium
AACGATACCCGCGTAAAACACCACGGCATGCTGTCCAAGAATGACACGCAGCTTACCCGTGAGTCATGGAAGATTTTCCAGATCATGGCCGAGTTTGTGGAAGGCTTTGAACGCCTCGCCCATATCAAACCCTCAATCAGCATTTTCGGCTCGGCGCGCACCCCGGTTGATCACCCGAACTATAAACTCGCGGAAGACATTTCACGGGTACTCTCTGATGCCGGCTTCGCGGTTGTAAGTGGTGGTGGCCCGGGCATCATGGAGGCCGCCAACAAGGGTGCCTATGGTGGTCAGTCTCCCAGCATCGGTCTGAACATCCAGCTGCCGGAGGAACAGGCAGGTAATCCCTACCAGGACATCGGCCTTAATTTCCGGCACTTCTTTTCCCGCAAGGTTATGTTCGTGAAGTACGCCTCGGCCTACGTGGTCTGTCCCGGTGGCTTCGGCACACTCGATGAACTGGCCGAAATTCTTACGCTTATCCAGACCGGGAAAACAAGACGCATTCCCGTTATTCTCGTCGGCTCGGAGTTCTGGGCCGGACTGATCGACTGGTTCAGGGATACACTGGTCACAGAATCCACAATCTCGGCAGAAGACCTCGACCTGTTCCATGTACTGGACGAACCAAAGGAAATCGTTGACGCGATTTTCGATTATTATGAACACAAGAGCTTTGAACCTTCCGAGCAGGAAAAGGAAAAGCTGCTGGAACTATAAGAGTACAACTATGCGAAAATTTTTTATTATCGTTATCCTTGCAGTGTCACTTCCCGTGATGGCAGAACTCCCGGTACTGGAGCCTCTGTCTGCACCCACGCTGCCACAGACCGGCCCTGCGGGTGAAGAAATGGCGCCTGAAGTCAGGATCATCAAAAAAGATGACGCAACAATCCAGGAGTACCGCATGGGTGGCCAGCTCTACATGGTCAAGATCACACCCAGTATCGGTCTGCCCTATTACATGATAGATACGGACGGGGACGGGAGGCTGGAATCCAGGTATAACAATCTTGAGCCGGGAATAATGGTGCCACAATGGATGATCTACCGCTGGTAACAGGTCACGCCCACCACTAACAGTCCGCATGTCTGTCTTCACCACAGTCGAGCGCGATGAACTCGATGCATTCCTGTTGCATTACCCGGCAGGCCCGCTGCTAGGCTTCGAGGGCATCAGCGACGGCATCGAGAACACCAACTACTTTGTCACTACCGATAAAAAACAAATGGTGTTGACGCTGTTTGAGACACACACCTTCGATGAGATGGGTTATTTTCTGGACCTGATGGCGCACCTTGCCGAGCACGGCATACCAAGTGCACACCCGGTAATGGATAACAATCAGCAATATCTGCGCGTTCTGAACGGCAAGCCGGCTGCACTCCTGGATCGCCTCGATGGCACCAGCCTTGATCACCCGCTTGACAAACACTGCACCACACTGGGTACCGCTCTGGCGAAGATGCATATTGCCGGCAGCGACTTTGGAGGACACCGCGAAAATGGCCGCGGACATCACTGGCGCATGGAAACGGCCGCGCAACTTTACACGCACCTTGATGAGGCAAATGCCGAAATGCTGCGCGATGAAACACGCTTCCAGCAGGCAAACCACTTTGACACGCTGCCAGGTGGTGTTATCCATGCCGACCTGTTCCGTGACAATGTGTTGTGGAGTGGCGATATGCTCACCGGCATCATTGACTTCTACTATGCCTGTAATGATGCCTGGTTATATGATCTTGCCGTGGCCGCCAATGACTGGTGTGTTGAAGCGGATGGCTCATATGTGCAATCCCGCCTGGATGCGCTGCTCACGGCCTATCATGCAATACGCCCGATCACGGCCGTGGAGTCGGCTGCATGGCCGGTAGTGGCACGCGCCGCCGCATTGCGTTTCTGGCTATCGCGCCTGCATGACTGGCACTTCCCGCGAGCAGGTCAAATTACCCACAAAAAGGACCCGGATGTATTTCTCAGGATCATGCAGCAACGTCGCAAGGACAGCGCTGCGTTGACATTTAATACAGCGACCACCTGTTGCGGCTACTGACAAATTCTTATGGATACCCCGTCATTGTGAGAAACAAAGTGGCGCGGATAGACAACCCCCGTCATTGCGAGGAACGAAGTGACGCGGATAGACAACCCCCGTCATTGCAAGGAACGAAGTGACGCGGCAATCTCGTCAGGTCCGCTGCCAGCGTCACGAGATTGCCGCGCTGCGCTCGCAATGACGAATAAATAAAAGGATCAAGCACTGAACATGTACCCACAACTGCGGGTAATCGCGAATAGACTGGATCAGTTCGCAGAAAGAACCGGGCATTTTATTGCCTGGCTGGCAGTGGCAATGGTTGTTATTACCTTTGCTGTCGTCGTGCTGCGCTACCTGTTTAATACCGGCTCCATCGCCCTGCAGGAATCCATCACCTACCTGCACGCCACCCTGTTCATGCTCGGCTCAGCCTGGACCCTGAAGCAGGATGGACATGTACGCGTGGATATTTTTTACAGCAAACAAAGCCGCCGCACACGGGCGTGGATTGACCTGACGGGAACGCTCCTGCTGCTGCTACCGGTATGCGTGTTTATTTTGTTCTCCAGCCTGGATTACGTTGCGGCATCGTGGTCGGTACGGGAAGGCTCGCAGGAAGCCGGTGGACTCGATGCTGTATACCTGTTGAAGACCGCCATACCGGTAATGGCCGTATTATTAATATTGCAAGGCTGCGCCATCATCCTGAAAAACTTCCTGGTCATCACCGGTAATGACCGGCCTGACAAGGCCTAGCCCGTTATGGCCGACCTGATTCCGCTCCTGCTGTTTCTTGCTGTTTGCCTGTTCCTGATGGGCGGTTACCCGGTCGCCTTCACGCTGGCAGGCACGTCCCTGGGCTTTGCCTTTATTGGCCAGATGACCGGCAGTTTTGACGCGGCCTTCCTTGGCGCACTGCCAAACCGGCTCTATGGGATCATGACCAACATCACCCTGATTGCAGTGCCCCTGTTTGTTTTCATGGGCGTGATGCTGGAACGCTCACGTATTGCTGAAGACCTGCTCGGCACCATGGCCACGCTTTTCGGACGCATACGCGGTGGACTGGGTTACTCGGTAATAATCATCGGCATGCTGCTGGCTGCGAGTACCGGGATTGTTGGCGCTACCGTGGTCACCATGGGCCTGTTGTCATTACCAACCATGCTGCGCCATGGCTATGATCCGCGCATCGCCAGCGGGATTGTCTGCTCTTCGGGCACCCTGGGACAAATCATTCCACCTTCCATCGTGCTGGTGCTGCTGGGTGATGTACTGTCATCGGCCTATCAACAGGCACAGCTCGACATGGGCATCTACTCGCCGAAAACCGTTTCAGTAGGTGACCTGTTTGCCGGTGCGCTGTTACCCGGCTTGTTGCTCGTGGCACTGTACCTGCTGTATCTCGCTTATATTGCCAATACCCGACGGGAGGCGCTGCCAACAACGACAGACGTACCCGTGGCGCCGTCGGACGAACAGGCACTGGTTGTGCGCGTCCTGCGTGGATTATTACCACCACTACTGCTGATCGTCGCTGTACTCGGTTCAATACTGGCCGGTATCGCAACCCCTACTGAAGCAGCCTCGGTCGGCGCCATCGGTGCCATGTTGCTGGCGATCGCGCGAGGACATTTCAACATGACAATCCTGGGTGAAGTAACCCTGAGCACCACACGCATCACGTGCATGGTTTTTCTGATCCTGATTGGCGCCTCGGTATTCTCGCTGGTGTTTCGCGGATTTGGCGGTGATGAATTGGTGGAAGGGCTGCTTACCGATCTGCCAGGCGGCCGACTGGGAGCCATGCTGGCGGTAATGTTGCTGATGTTTCTGCTTGGTTTTGTACTCGATTTTATCGAGATCACGTTTGTGGTGGTACCCATTGTCGGCCCGGTGCTGCTGGCCATGGGCTATGACCCGGTCTGGCTGGGCATCATGATCGCATTAAACCTGCAGACATCGTTCCTGACGCCACCCTTCGGCTTTGCCCTGTTTTACCTGCGCGGAGTTGCCCCGGCCGAGGTCAGCACCCGGCACATATACCAGGGTGTCATGCCCTTTATCGGGCTACAGCTGCTGTTGCTCCTGATCCTGGCACTCTGGCCACAACTGGCCACCTGGCTGCCGGGTTTAATCTATTCGTCCTGATTTGTCTTAAATAGACGATTTATGAGAATATTGTATTATTGAGGTACAGCACGAAGACTGCACATGAACCCATTCAACCGTCTGCTCTCCATTTCACTCCTGCTCATTGGGCAGGTCTTCGCAGTGGATGCCAGTGCAAGGGACTGGATCGATGCGGTCTCATTCACCTACGGTCAGGATGAAGACTCCAATGAAACCGACGTCTACCGGCTGGGTCTGCAAAACCGGTGGGAGCGCACCTGGTTCAAGGGCGGCGCCTGGTATCTTGGCGGATACTGGGATGCAGAGCTGGCGTACATGGAATCAGATCTGAAAAACAGCGACAACAACGACATCCTGGACATCAGCCTGACGCCGGTATTCCGCTATCAACGCGACGCCAATCTCTCCAGCGGGGTCACACCCTATGCAGAAGCCGGGGTAGGGCCACACCTGCTCTCGGAAACACGACTGGGATTTCAGAAATATTCGACTGCATTACAATTCGGTTCACTGGTCGGGTTTGGTCTTGGCTTCGGCGGCAACGGACAGTATGAAATCGCCTACCGCTTCCAGCACATCTCCAATTCCAACATTAAAAAACCCAACAACGGCATGAACCTGCACCTGCTCCGCCTGGGTTACTCCTTCAACTGACTCGTTCGTCATTGCGAGCGTAGCGAAGCAATCTCCTGAATCTGGCAGCAGACTTCAGGTGCTCGCATGAATGAGATTGCCGCGTCACTTTGTTCCTCGCAAAGACGAAGAATTGGTGCTGCCTCAAAAAATACTTGCGGGTGTAATCCGCCCCTGTATTTCTTTACGTCAGATCCCTGCCTGCAGTTCATCCCGCACGAACATTCAGATAGGCACGTTCCGATATGTCATGCCAGGCAACCACCTGCTTCTGAAAAGCCCGGTACGATTCAAACACCCTGGCTGACAAGGCATCTCTCCCGGCTATCCCGGCGACAACCTCTTCCGACAGGGTACGCAAGCGATCCAGAACTGCCCCGGGGAATTCCCTGACATCCACGTTGTATTCACTAACCAGCGTTTGCAGTGCCGCATTGTTGCGCGCCGTATATTCTGCCAGCATGTCCGCGTTCACTACCCGGCAGGCATTCATTACAATACTTTGCAGATCGGCAGGCAAGGCATCATAGGCGGCCTGGTTAATCAAACATTCCAGTGTGGTACCCGGCTCATGCCAGCCCGGGTAGTAATAGTATTTTGCGGCCTTGTACAGACCAAATGCCAGGTCGTTATACGGACCCACCCACTCGGTCGCATCGATCGCACCGGACTGCAAGGCAGTAAAGATTTCACCGCCGGCAACCTGCACCGGTGTGCCACCTGCACGCTTCAATACCTCACCACCAAGTCCCGGAATACGCATTTTAAGGCCGCCTAAATCTGCAAGGCCATTAATCTCCTTGTTGAACCAGCCACCCATCTGCACACCGGAATTACCGGCAGCTGCCGGGAGCAAACCAAACGGTGCATACACCTCCTGCCACAATTCCATGCCACCGCCATAAAACAACCAGGCGTTCATCTCCTGCGCATTCATGCCGAAGGGTACAGCCGAAAAAAACTGTGCAGCCTCGCTCTTTCCTTTCCAGTAATAAGAAGCACCATGCCCCATTTCCGCAGTTCCGGCAGAAACGGCATCAAATACCTCGAATGGCGGAACGAGTTCTTTCGCACCGTAAACTTTCACCTGGATACGCCCGCCACTCATTTCACCAATCAGGCGTGCAAGATTGTTGGCGCCGGTACCCAACCCGGGAAAGTTTTTTGGCCAGGTCGTCACCATCTTCCAGGTGAATGTCTGCTTACTGCTTACATCTGCTGTGGATGTAGCTGTCTCCTGCTGCCCACAGCCGCTTAACGTAGCGCCTGCCAATAACGCGCCGGCGCCGGCAGTGCCGAGAAAATTTCGTCTTTTCATAGCTATCCCTGTAACAAGTAAATCAAGCCGCTCATTGTACGATGGAACTTCAGGGTCCCAAAAAACACTGCGCCCTTCCTGCTCCAGCCCCTGAACGACAGTACATTCTATAAATCGAGGAGTAGTCTTGATATTACACATAGTTATGACATAGTATTCAGCGAACGCTTCCGGTATCGGGTCTAGCGTACTAATTCTAAAAAATATTAACATTGGCACTCACGCAACACGGCTGACACAGATGTGGCAACAATGCGAGGAGAGTCCGGGGCCGGGTCATGTTGAATGATCTCAAGATCATCCGCAGGCGCTTCATCGCACTGATTATCGTCGGTTTAGTCCTCGCTCCCCTGGCCGGCCTGGCAGCTGCCCTTTTGTTTGGAATCATCTCCCCCCAGGATCTGCAATCCACCCGCAACATGCTAATCCTGACAGGCTTTATCGTGGCAGTATCCGGCTGGGCATACTTGTTTTTCTCTCTATATTTCAAAAACTTGCCAGAAAACACGCTGAATAAGCCCATCACCGGCGAGCTTCCGGATCTGCAACAGCAGCACCTGGCACGCTTCACGCGTGATTACTGGTGTTTCTTCCTGTTTTACGCGCTGGTGACACCTACCCTGTTTTTCCTGGCCGCCGGCATACCCATCGCGACGACGCTCGGACCATTTTTCCAGTTAATGCTGTTGCAGCTCTCGGTCGTCACCCTGGTGGGGCTGCCAACCTACCAGCTCGCCCTTGACCAGATCGGCAAACTGGCGGGCCACCTTACCCTGCTGAAGGTCCAGGTCAGCCTGAAATCGAAAATCATGCTACTGGTCGGGTTTGTCCCGCTACTTTCCTATACCCTGCTGTTGAATTATCACTGGCTGCAAACCGGCAACCTGACCCCCGGGCACATGGCCATCTGGCTGATGCTGGTGCTTATAACCAGTGTCATCACCCTGTTTTCGGTTCGCAGCGTGACACAGTCACTGGAACCGATACAGGCCTTGTTGATGCGTAGCGGTGCTTCATTAAATGAAGAGCTGGCGAGGCTTCAGCCGCAGTCAACCGACGAGATCGGGTTCATGACCCAGACGCTCGGCAAACTGTTCCGCAAACTTGATGCACAGGAATCGCATATGCGCGCCGTGGTGGAAACCGCAGCCGAGGGCATTATCGTGGTCAACTCCGACGGCCTGATAGAGACGTTCAATCCCGCCGCGGAAAAAATATTCGGCTACCAGGCGAGTGAAATTCATCAACGTCCATTGAAACAGCTGTTACCTGAAATTACTGATGCCAATGATGAGATCAAGGCCACGGAATCGGTGCGCGAGCTTGAAGCCTGTCATCGTAATGGCAGGCCAATGCAGATCTCCGTGCGCATCAGTGACATGCAAATTGGAAACGAACGCATGTTCACCTGCCTGGTTGCAGACATCACCCGGCGCAAGGCAATCGAGGCCCGCTTACGCGATGCTGAAAGCCGTTACCGGGACCTGGTTGAGACCGCGCATGATATGGTATGGACCATGGATCCACAGGGTTGCCTGACCTACGTAAACCGCGCCTGCCAGGATATCTATGGCTATACCCCGGATGAAATGGTGCAGCATTACCTGCATGAGTTTCGATCACCGGATCATCCGCCACATGACCGGGAGGCGATCGAGTCGCTGATGCGTGGCACAGACGATGTGCAGTTCGAAACCGTACACCTTGACAGTGAAGGTAAGGCGCATTTCCTCCGCTTCAGCGCCAAGTCCCACAAGGACGAAGCAGGCCAGGTTCTCCGCATCAGCGGCATGGCACGGGACATCACGGAACAGAAAGCCTTTCAGCACCAGCTTTCCTATCACGCTGAACATGATCCATTAACAGGCATGTTCAACCGGAAATATTTTCAGGAAGAACTCGAGCGCACAGTCGCACGTGTTGCCCGTAATGGTTCAAGCTGTGCCCTGTTTTATATTGATCTTGACCAGTTCAAGTACATCAATGACACCCTCGGTCATGCGACCGGGGACCGCATGCTGGTTGACATCGCCGTCTTGCTGTCCGCCCATGTCCGTGATGGTGACCTGCTGGCGCGTTTCGGTGGCGATGAATTCACATTATTACTCTACAACATCGACCAACAGAATGTATTACGTGCTGCCGACAATTTCCGCACCCTGTGTGATGACTACAAGTTCGCCGAGAATGAAATGTCGTTTAATATCAGCTGCAGTATCGGCATTGCAATGATTGACGGCAAGACAAACTCTGCTGAAGAAATCCTTTCACATGCCGACCTTGCCTGTCATACGGCGAAGCAGCAGGGACGTAACCGTGCGCATCTTTACAATCCCGCCGACCTCGACAAGGATGGCATGGCCGCCGACATGGAATGGGCAGCACAGGTACGTGAAATGCTTGAACATGACCGGTTCCAGCTGGTCTACCAACCCATTGTTTCGGTCACCAGCAGAGAGATACTCGATTATGAAGTACTGGTCCGCATGGTCTGCAATGACGGTAAGGTCATTTTGCCCGGAGGTTTCATGCCTGCTGCAGAACGTTTCGGCCTCATCCACAGCGTAGACCGCTGGATCGTACAGCGCGCCATCCTGCAACTGGGTAAAATGCACGCGCGCGGTCAACTGGCGAATTTTTCCATCAACCTGTCCGGCAAGGCCTTCGAAGACCATACCCTGCTGCCATTGATACAGGATTTGCTGGACAGCACCGATCTTGATCCGGGTTGTATCACGTTTGAAATTACCGAGACTGCCGCTATTGCAAACCTTGCCGCCGCAGAGGAATTCATTACTGCATTAAAAGATATTGGCTGCCAGTTTGCACTCGATGATTTCGGTTCGGGCTTTTCATCGTTTGCCTATCTGAAACACCTGGCAGTCGACAAGCTCAAGATAGATGGTTCCTTTGTAAAAGGCATGGCACACAGTTCAGTTGATCAGGCCATGGTGGAATCCATGAACCAGGTCGCACATGCACTTGGCAAACAGACTGTCGCGGAGTGCGTCGAAAACGAAGAGACGCTTATGATCCTGAAAGAAATGGGTATTGACCGCGCCCAGGGCAACCATATCGGTCGCCCCAGTGAAGTACCATCATTGCTTGTCCTGCAGGAGACGCACGCCGAAGCCGCAGTACAGCCGAATTAAATAAACCCCAGGAGCAGGACCCGCGCCCCGCGGGGAATTCTCACCGTTCCCGGAGTGGCGCCGGTCCTACGAGGACAGGAACGACGGTAGAAAAGGGCCGGATATGTTTTGCAATTACCCTATTGAGCCTTTCAGTGCCGCACGACCCTGTCGGGTAGTGACAGGTCAGCAAGATTGGTGGATTCCGACACCGGCAGCCTGAACTCCAGACCCCACTCCGCGCGATTGCTGGAATCGATCAACATCTGCATGAAAGAATGCATCAGCTTGTCATCGAGGTAAAAGGTAATACCATTGCCCTGCCTGGGACCCAGCTTCAGGGTGTACGCACCATCCGATTTCCCGCCAACCCACATACTGGCGACCAGAACACCTTCTTCACCCAGGGGAAAGCTGTCAGCTTCTCCCTGGAATGGCGTTTCGAAATCCGCCTGTTTCATCGCAGACTGGTGCTCGAAAAGCAGAATCGTCTCGCGCTTGTCGGCATCGATCGTCGTATCTTTCTCAAGCCCGGCTTCGATCGTCTTCAACAAGCCATCCCATAACAACCTGACCGCGCGCCGGGTCAACCACAGCCGAAACTCCGCTTTGTCCCGGGTGCTGATCTGCAACAGCATGCGGTCCTGCTCTGCCACATAGGCCATCTGGAATTGATGAGGTTTGTCAGCCATTTTTGGAATACCGCAAGCACCAGTATCTGGTATTACTCAGGAAATAGTGATTCTAGCACGCGTAGATTGGGCTGAACAAAGCAATAAAAGGGTACTGACCCCTTACCTCTTAGCCTCTCCGCGCATTCAATTATTGCTGAGCTAAACGTTAGAGCCTTGATCCACCGACTATTAACGCTTGACGTAACGCTATGCGTTACTATTCCTTCCATGATTAAATCCTTTCAGGACAAGAATACCGAGAGGATATTTAAGAGACAACGGGTTAAGCGGTTTTCTTTGTCGATTCAAAAACTTGCCCAGCGAAAATTGAATCTGATTGATGGTGCTGATCTAATTGAGGATCTTCGAATGCCACCGGGGAATCGCCTGGAAAAGCCTTCGGGAAACCGTAGAGGCCAGTACAGCATTCGTGTGGATAGCCAGTGGCGAATATATTTTCGATGGAAATCAGGTCAAGCGACTGATGTTGTAGTTGACTATCATTAGGTGATTAATATGAGAGACAAGAGATTACCCCCGATTCATCCCGGCGAGATTCTGCTAGAAGAGTTTCTTAAGCCTATGGGTATAAGCCAGTACCGACTTGCCAAGGCAACGAGTGTGCCGGCACGACGTATCAATGAGATTGTTCATGGCAAACGTTCAATTACTGCTGATACAGCCCTCCGCCTTTCGAAGTTTTTTGGCATGTCAGACCGTTTTTGGATGAATCTGCAGACACGGTACGATCTTGAATTAGAAAAAGATCGACTAGGCTCTCGGCTTGATAAGGAAGTTGAATTGTATGAAGAAGCTAGTTAGGAAAAAATGGTGTCGGAGCACATTTCTTCCTTATATTAGGAGAAAATGTGCTCCGACACCTTAAATTCGACATATTTTGACTCGCGCTGTGCCAGGAGTGCTCGCTCTATGTACGTCAGATTAGTCAATATAGTGATCTAACATTGTATCTCTGGAAACTTTCCTTCTTTCAAACAGGGAAAGTTTCAGCATATTTCACTTTCTATCAGATCTTTTACCAGTAACTTTTTTCTGCAAATACAGAATAATTCCATCAAACTCAATGGGATTTACAGTTAAAACGCGATATGTCTGGCTGGAAATAGAACAATTTCATGCATGAAAGGAGGACAAGGGCAGCCTGTCACTCTCGACAGGTTTAATTTTGAAATTGAGGAAATTCTTACCATTCCCGGCGGGGCGCCGGTCCTACGATGAGAGGCATGGCAGTGACTTCGTCGGGAATCGTTTTATGAAAAGAGGGCACATCTTTGTTGGCCTTGTTTTTCTTTGCGTCTTTGCGCCTTTGCCTACAGGGATGGTCACTCCGGTCTTCCTGCCCTCTTGTGACACTTGTACATCCCTGTACATCGTAGGTAAGGGGCGTGAGCAGGAGCGGAAGCTTTGCGAGAGGAATGTTTTTTCTCTGTGAGATCTGTGGCAAAAGATTTATATCAGGGTCAAAGAACGCTTGGTCCATATTTACGAGATTGCCGCGCTTCGCTCGCAATGACGAATAAACAAGAGCTTCTTCAGGCGCCGAAACTTTCCAGGTTGGCATACGCCAGCACCAGCCACTTTGTACCGGAACGGGAAAAGTTGACCTGCACGCGTGCGTTACTGCCCTGGCCTTCACAGTTCATGACCACGCCATCACCGAATTTCTTGTGGCGTACATGCTGACCCAGGTTTAATCCTGCAGGCATCGCATCGGGATAAACATTGTCATTCGCGGAAGACGCCGGGCTTGTCGAACGGATCCCCGGGCGCGGCCGGACCTCATCAATCAACTCTTTGGGAATTTCGTCAATAAAGCGAGATGGCAAACTGTAGGTTTCGGAGCCATACAGGCGTCGCCGCTCTGCACAGGTCAGGATCACCTGCTCGCGGGCGCGGGTTATACCGACGTAACAAAGCCGCCGCTCTTCTTCCAGGCGCCCGGGCTCCTGCACTGAACGTTGATGCGGAAACAAACCCTCTTCCATACCACAGAGGAAGATGCTCGGGACTTCCAGCCCCTTGGCAGAATGCAGTGTCATCAACTGCACACAATCCTCCCAGGCATCCGCCTGTCCTTCGCCTGCCTCCAGTGCAGCGTGCGAAAGAAACTCGGACATGGGGTCCATATCACTCTCGTGGTCAGGCTCATAGCCGCGTGCCGCGTTAACCAGTTCCTGCAGATTCTCGAGTCGGGACTGGCCTTTCTCACCTTTATCTTTGGCAAAATAATCCAGCAGCCCACTGGGATGCATCACATGTTCAACCTGCTCACCGAGTGGTAACTTGCCAAGACCCTCGGACATTTCATCCACCATCTTCAGGAATGCCAGTAATGCATTACAGGCGCGTGCCGACAGCAGTTTCTCGTTGACCACGCTAATCGTCGCCTGCCACAGGGATTGATTGTCCTCTCTTGCCTGCTGGCGAACGGCGTCCAGGGTCCGGCCGCCAATGCCGCGCGGTGGATGATTCACAATGCGCTCAAAAGATGCGTCATCATCCCGGTTACCGCAGAGCCGCAGGTAGGCCAGTGCATCCTTGATCTCGGCGCGTTCGAAAAAACGCAAGCCCCCGTACACCCGGTACGGAATACCACACTGCACGAGACGTTCCTCGAACACACGGGACTGCGCATTGGAACGATAAAGAACGGCAATATCGGCACGCAGATTACCCTTGTCTACATGATCCTCAATGCGATCGGTTACAAAGCGTGCTTCATCCTGTTCGTTGTACGCGGTATAGAGCTGGATCGGCAGACCTTCATTGCCATCGGTCCACAACTGCTTGCCCATGCGCTCGGTATTATTTTCAATAACGGCATTGGCAGCCTTCAGTATTGTTTCAGTCGAGCGGTAGTTTTGCTCCAGGCGGATAACGCGCGCGCCCTGGAAGTCCTTCTGAAAGCGCAGGATATTTTCCACCTTCGCGCCACGCCAGCCGTAGATTGACTGATCATCATCACCGACAACCGTAATACGTCCGCTGTCCCCGGCCAGCATACGCAGCCATGCATACTGGATAGTATTGGTATCCTGAAACTCGTCCACCAGCAAGTGATGAAACCGCTCCCGGTAATGCGCCAGCAATGTCGGCTGCTGCAGCCATAGTTCGTGTGAGCGCAGCAACAACTCGGCAAAATCGACCAGCCCGGAGCGCTGGCACAGGTTTTCATAGGCCTGGTAGATATCCAGCTGCCGCTTGAGATACGGGTCGTTGCGATGCTCGATATGTTGTGGCCGGCGTCCTTCATCCTTGCAGCCGTTAATAAACCACTGCATCTGCTTCGGTGGCCACTTTGCCTCATCCAGTTCCATGCTGGCGATCACCCGGCGCACCAACCGCAACTGGTCTTGTGAATCCAGTATCTGGAAGGCCTGCGGCAGTCCGGCTTCCTGCCAGTGCCTGCGCAACAGGCGGTGTGCAAGCCCGTGAAAGGTGCCCACCCACATACCGGATGCCGGTGTATCAATCAGGCCTTCAATCCGGCCACGCATTTCACCGGCCGCCTTGTTGGTGAAGGTCACGGCAAGGACCGAGAACGGAGACAGGCCTTCCACATCAATCATCCAGGCAATCCGGTGCACCAGCACCCGGGTCTTGCCGCTACCGGCACCGGCCAGTACCAGCAGGGGGGCGGGTGGAGCGCAGACCGCCTCACGCTGCGCCTCGTTGAGTGATTCAATAATCCGGGAAACATCCATGGTCCATCATTCTACCAAAAGGATGGCACGCTCCAATCAGCTTTTATTTAGTCGCAGTCGTGGCAAGCGTCCCCTTGCGAACCCTGCCTGAGTCTGTTAATTAACAGACAGACAATCCAGAGAAGGCGCCCCGATGACAGAAATTCTTTCCGATGATTTCAACACCATATTCGTACGCCTGGCACTGGCGGTCCTGGCTGGAGGCCTGATTGGCTTCGAACGCGCCTTTCATGGCCGGCCAGCCGGATTTCGCACCCATTCACTAGTATGTGCCGCCTCATCACTGCTGATGCTGCTTACCGTGTTCCAGTGGGATCTGCTGGCCAACGTGCCCCAGGAAACGATTCGTGTTGACCCCACCCGGATGGCACAGGGGATTATGACCGGTATCGGCTTCCTTGGTGCCGGTGTCATCATGCAGGAAAAACTGACCATTCGCGGACTGACCACGGCAGCAGCCATCTGGATAACCGCCTCGATCGGCATCATCATCGGCATGGGCATGTACAGTGCGGCAGCCCTTGCCACCGTGTTTACCCTGTTGATATTGAGCGTTTTTGGCTGGGTGGAGCGCCGCCTGCCGACGCAGCGCTATGCCCATATGAGCATCACTACCCCGGCCGATTCCGGCCTCGACAGGGATGAAATCATGACCGCCGTGCTTGCACATAACATCAAGTGTGCCGCACCCAGCTACCACATGGAGGATATGGGGCAAACCATGCGTTATGAGTTCACCTTGCGCAGCATTAACAGCGGCAATTTCGAGGTGTTGGCTGAAACCCTGAAAAATAACGGGAAAATTACAGAATTCAGCTTGATTCCTTCAGGCGAGCAACGCGTACGCATCAGCACAACAGGCTAGAGGAGCCTGCAAACCAGAACTGCAGGATTCAGGAACCTCCGTCATTGCGAGGAACGAAGTGACGGAGGGGGACTCGCAATGACGGGTAAATTAGAGGTGCCTTAAGGTACAAGCCGCTACTCAGGCTACATC
>DAOVYA010000055.1 GCA_030635865.1 Gammaproteobacteria bacterium
CGGAACAGGAGAAGGGCCTGGACTGGCGGGAGATAAGTTAAGGAAGCTCCGATTTATTAAAATATCCCCGTCATTGCGAGCGAAGCGCGGCAATCTCCCAAAGCTGGCAGCGGACTTGATGAGATTGCCGCGTCACTGCGTTCCTCGCAATGACGGGGGAGTGCGTCCTGACTTTGCGCCAACCTTCAAGTATCATTCCCCGCTTCCATTTTCCATGCGTAACGGATTCCTGATGCTGCACCTGCGCGGTTGTCCCGCATTGTCCAATTTTCGCAAACAGAAGTTGCTCCGGCAGCTTAAGGAACATGTGCCTGTATTGAATGGCATCGAGGCCGATTACCTCCATATTGCCGAGCTTGATGGTGAGCTTACAGATGTCGGGCAGGGCATCCTTCTGCAGTTGCTGACCTACGGTCCGGACAGGTCGCCTGGTGCAGTGCCTGCCGGCTCGATGGTGGTTATCCCGCGCCCGGGAACGATTTCGCCCTGGTCCAGCAAGGCGACCGATATCGTACATAACTGCGGTCTGGAGAATGTGCTTCGCGTGGAGCGTGGCATCGTCTACACGCTGGAGCTTGAGGCGGGTACTGAACTGTCCGCTCCACAGCGGACCGCGATTCTGCCGCTGCTGCATGATCGTATGACAGAAACGGTTGTGTTTGATGTTAATGATACGGATGTTTTATTCAGGCATGCGACACCGGCACCTTCTCAAAGCATTGATATTCTGACAGGCGGGCGTGCGGCACTGGAAACGGCCAACCGTAACCTGGGCCTGGCCATGTCTGCAGACGAGATCGATTATCTACTGGAGAACTTCACGGCACTCGGGCGCAACCCCGTCGATATTGAATTGATGATGTTTGCGCAGGCCAACTCGGAACATTGTCGTCACAAGATTTTCAATGCCAGCTGGATCATCAATGGCGAGCCGCAGGATGAAACACTTTTTAATATGATCAGGGCCTCGCACAGGGCCAGCCCTGAAGGCATTCTCTCGGCTTATCATGACAATGCAGCAGTGGTCGAGGGTTTTGAAGTGCAGCGTTTCTTCCCGGCTCCGGAAACCCGTACCTATACCGCCCACCGGGAAGCGGCACACCTGGTGATCAAGGTGGAAACGCACAACCACCCGACGGCCATATCGCCCTTTCCCGGTGCCGCAACCGGGTCCGGCGGCGAGATACGTGATGAAGGCGCGACCGGGCGGGGTGCAAAGCCAAAGGCCGGCCTGTGTGGCTTCTCGGTGTCCAACCTGCGTATTCCCGGCTTTGATCAGCCCTGGGAAACCGATCATGGCAAGCCGGCGCGGATTGTGTCGGCACTGGATATCATGGTCGAGGGTCCACTGGGTGCCGCGGCATTCAATAACGAGTTTGGCCGTCCGAACCTGTGTGGTTACTTCCGCACTTTTGAGGAACAGGTTCCGGCCGCACACGGTAACGAACTGCGTGGGTATCACAAGCCCATCATGCTGGCTGGTGGTATTGGCATGGTCCGGGATGCACATGTGCACAAGAACAATATCCCGCCGGGCACCCCGATCGTGGTACTGGGCGGGCCAGCCATGTTGATCGGCCTCGGTGGAGGTGCGGCATCGTCCATGTCGAGCGGCACCAGTGCAGCAGACCTGGATTATGCCTCGGTACAGCGCGGTAACCCGGAGATGGAACGGCGTGTGCAGGAGGTCATTGATGCCTGCTGGGCGCTGGGTGATGCCAGCCCGATCGTGTCGATTCATGACATTGGTGCAGGCGGCCTGTCGAATGCCGTTCCGGAACTGGTGCATGACAGTGGCCGGGGCGGGCGTTTTGAATTGCGCGAGATTCCCAACGATGACCCGGGCATGTCCCCCATGCAGGTCTGGTGTAATGAATCACAGGAACGTTATGTGCTGGCGATTGACCCGGCACAGATGCCGCAATTTATTGCCATGTGTGAACGTGAGCGCTGCCCGTATGCGGTACTCGGGGAAGCGACGGAAGCATCACAACTGGTACTGGATGACCGGCATTTCGGGAATACGCCGATTGACCTGCCCATGGGCCTGCTGCTCGGCAAGCCTCCGAAGATGTTGCGTGAGGCACAACGCCAGACAGTAAAACAGCGGGCATTTGAAACGGGCGGTGTTGATGTGACCGAGGCAGCTTATCGTGTGCTGCAATTACCAACGGTTGCAGACAAAACCTTCCTGATTACCATTGGTGACCGCTCGGTGACGGGTATGGTGACCCGCGACCAGATGGTGGGGCCGTGGCAAGTACCGGTGGCGGATGTGGCAGTGACAGCGTCAGATTATGCGGGCTATACGGGTGAGGCCATGGCCATGGGCGAGCGCACGCCGGTTGCCCTGTTGCACGGGCCGGCCTCGGGCCGCATGGCGGTTGGTGAGGCCATTACCAATATCGCGGCCAGTCGAATTGATGGCATTGAAAAGATTTGTTTATCTGCAAACTGGATGGCCCCGGCCGGGCACCCCGGTGAAGATGCCCGGCTGTATGACACGGTCAAGGCGGTCGGTGAGGAGTTGTGCCCGGCGCTGGGTATCGCCATACCGGTCGGCAAAGACTCGATGTCGATGAAAACAGTCTGGAACGAGGCAGGAATCGACCAGGCGGTGACCGCGCCCCTGTCATTGATTATTTCAGCATTTTCACCGGTACTGGATGTCCGCCGGACACTGACGCCGCAGCTGCGTACCGACAAGGGCACGACCGACCTGTTACTCATTGACCTCGGCCAGGCGAAAAACCGCCTGGGCGGATCGGCGCTGGCACAGGTATACAAACAACTCGGGCAAATACCCCCGGACCTCGATGAACCGGGGCTGTTGAAGGCATTGTTTGCCGCAGTCCAGGAGCTGAACAGCCAGGGTTTACTGCTGGCCTATCATGACCGTTCTGACGGTGGCCTGCTGGCAAGCCTTTGTGAAATGTGTTTTGCCGGGCATGCAGGCGTTTCGATCAGTATTGATTCATTGGGCGATGATCCGGTTGCCGCCCTGTTTGCAGAAGAACTGGGCGTGGTGGTGCAGGTGAGGCATGCCGATAGAGAGAAGGTCGTAACCGCCCTGGCCGCACGTGGCCTGGGAGAAAATACGCATGTGCTTGGCACATTGAATGATTTGGGCCGGGTTGAAATCACCCATAAGGGTCAGACGTTGTTGTCGGAGACGCGCATTGATCTGCAGCGCGCCTGGTCCGGTACCAGTTACCAGATGCAGTCATTGCGTGATAATCCCGAGTGTGCCCGCGAGGAATATGACGCAATACTGGATGCGGGCAACAGGGGCATTCAGTGTGTCGTTCCTTTCGATGCCAATGAAGATATCGCGGCACCGTTTATCAACAAGGGTGTGCATCCCCGGGTGGCAATTCTCCGGGAGCAGGGCGTGAATGGCCAGGTCGAGATGGCTGCCGTGTTTCACCGCGCCGGATTCGAGGCGATCGATGTGCATATGAGCGACCTGTTGTCAGCACGTGTCACGCTGGCTGACTTCAAGGGTGTCGTGGCCTGTGGTGGTTTTTCCTACGGTGATGTACTGGGTGCCGGGCAGGGCTGGGCGAAGTCCGTCCTGTTTCATCCGCAGTTGCGCGATATGTTCAGTGCCTTTTTTGAGCGCCAGGACAGTTTTACCCTGGGTGTTTGCAATGGTTGCCAGATGCTGTCGGGTCTCAAGGGACTGATTCCGGGTGCCGATACCTGGCCGCGCTTTGTGCGTAACAGATCCGAGCAGTTCGAGGCGCGTTTCTCCCAGGTGGAAATCCTGGACTCTGCCTCGCTGTTTTTTGAAGGCATGGCCGGTGCCGCGTTGCCAATAGCCGTGGCGCATGGTGAAGGGCGGGCCGTGTTCAGTGACGTGGCGGCTGCACAGGCCGCGCTTGACGGAGGAATCGTAACGGCACGTTTCCTGGATGGTCATGGCAAGGTTGCGCAGCAGTACCCGGATAACCCCAATGGTTCACCGCTGGGCATAACCGGGCTGACAAATGACAGTGGCCGGGTCACAATCATGATGCCGCACCCGGAACGGGTATTTCGTACGGTACAGAATTCCTGGCACCCGGAAGAGTGGGGTGAAGACGGGCCCTGGATGCGGATGTTTCGTAATGCGCGGGTGTGGGTGGGCTGAAACCCGGCAGTTGCTTCGAACTCCCATGTCATTGCGAGGAACGAAGTGACGCGGCAATCTCGTCAAGTCCGCTGCCAGGGTCATGAGATTGCCGCGCTTCGCTCGCAATGACGGAGTGTTACGCTCGCAATGACGGGTTTTTTGTTATTTAAAAGGTTATTTTTTTGTAATCCAGGTTTCTTTCAGGCCAAGTTGTTCCTTGATGGTTGTGCTTTGCTTTATTGCGGCTTCCCTGGTTTCAAACCCTGTCACCCGTAACCGGTAGTAGGTTTTTCCATTGACGGTCGCCATAACCTGGTCCGCTGCAACACCTTTATCAAGAAACCGGCTTCTCATTTTTTCGGCAGTGGACTTTTTCAGGTATGAAACCAGGTTGATTGACCAGTCGCCGGGCTTGCCGGCTGGTTCGCTGTGCGTGATGGCCTGTTCGGGCGGTTGCAAGGGTTCGGTGTGCGCAGCCAGCTTGCTTGCCTGCGACGGGCGGGCTGGTTGAACCGGGGCACTGTTGCCGGGCTTTGCTGTCGTTGTTTCCGGGATCGAAGGCTGCTTGTCACCGGCCGCTGCAACCGCTTGCCCAGGCGGCGTGTTATTTGTTGAAGGCACACGTGCCGCCCCTGCCGGTACACCGGCAGCCGGAGCAGGCAGGTCATCCAGTGCTGCAAGCGCCAGCTGGCTGTCTGGGTCAGGTTCGGTTACGGCCGTGTCGCTGCCCTTGCCTGTCGAATGTGCCTCGGAAGGCTCTTCAGTCGTTCCGATCGTCATGTTGCCGTGGGCAATCGGACTGACAGGTGTTTCTGTTGCCTGAAACGAGACATCATTATTAAGTGCGATGTCTTCTTTCCCGGCATCAACCGCCGTGCCTTGCCATGGCAGGCGTATCTCCGGCTTCATGGCCGGGGCAGTGGATTGAAGCTGTGCATTGCTATCGGCGACTTGTAATGCGGGTTCCTGTGTGATGTACACTCCGGCAATGCCGATTGCCAGTGTGGCTACGGCCAGTACTGCCATGGCCGTTAGTACCCGGTCGCCGAAACTGCTTTTCGAGCGTTCCTTGTCAGAGACATGCTCAGCCGTGCCTCGCCAGACCCGGCTGCCTGCCCGGTCTTCAAAGTCATCCCAGGTCTCCCACGGGGTGAGACCGGATGCAAAGCCGGCAGCGCCTTCGTCGTGCATCTTTTGAGCGAAGGCGTGTAGATCCTCTCTGTCTTTCGTGCTCATTTATTTTTTTTCCAGTCGTTTGTACTTGATACGGTGTGGCTGATCGGCCGCTGCCCCCAGGCGACGTTTGCGATCAGCCTCATAGTCAGCATAGTTGCCTTCAAACCAGATTACCTGACTGTCCCCCTCGAAGGCCAGTATATGTGTGGCAACCCTGTCAAGAAACCAGCGGTCATGGGAAATCACAACGGCACAGCCGGGAAAATCCAGCAGCGCTTCCTCCAGCGCACGCAGTGTCTCCACGTCCAGGTCGTTGGTAGGCTCATCCAGCAGCAGGACATTGCCGCCGCTTTTCAGAAGCTTGGCGAGATGTACGCGGTTGCGCTCACCCCCCGACAGGCTGCCGACATGCTTTTGCTGGTCGCTGCCGTTGAAATTAAACCGGGAAACATAGGTGCGTGAATTGAGTTCATGTTTACCGACGGTAATAATGTCCTGCCCGTCAGAAATTTCTTCCCAGACCGTCTTGCTGCCGTCCAGGCTGTCGCGACTTTGGTCAACACAGGCGATAGCAGCCGTTTCACCGATGCGTAATTCACCGGAATCCGGTTTCTCTGTCCCGGTCAACATTCGGAACAGGGTGGTTTTGCCGGCACCATTGGGCCCGATCACACCAACAATGCCGCCGCGCGGTAAATTGAAGTTGAGGTCATCAAAGAGCAGGGTGTCGCCGAAACGTTTGCTGAGGTTCTTTGCTTCAATAACCAGCTCACCCAGCCGGGGACCCGGTGGAATAAAAAGCTGTTTGGTCTCGTTGCGCTTTAGAGATTCCTTCGAGGACAGCTCTTCAAAGCGTGCGAGCCGGGCCTTGCTCTTGGCGTGGCGGCCCCGGGCCCCTGAACGAACCCACTCCAGCTCTGCCTTGATGGCCTTCTTTCTGGAGGTTTCCTGTTTTTCCTCGGTCTCGAGGCGCTGGTTCTTTTGTTCCAGCCAGGAGGAATAATTACCCTCCCAGGGAATACCATGCCCACGGTCAAGTTCCAGTATCCAGCCGGCCGCATTATCGAGAAAATAACGGTCATGGGTAACGGCAACTACTGTGCCGGGGTATTCAACCAGGAAGCGTTCCAGCCAGGCAACACTCTCTGCATCGAGATGATTGGTTGGTTCATCCAGCAGCAGCATATCGGGGTTGGACAGTAACAGTTTGCACAAGGCAACCCGTCTGCGCTCACCCCCTGATAATTTCGTGACGTCCGCATCCCACGCAGGTAGACGTAATGCATCGGCAGCAATTTCCAGTTTGCGGTCCAGTTCCCAGCCGCCGACTGTATCGATGGCATCCTGCAATTTTCCCTGTTCTTCCAGCAGGGCGGTCATTTCGTCTTCATCCATGGGTTCGGCGAACTGCATGCTGATTTCGTTGAACCGGTCAAGCAGGGTTTTTGCTTCACCAAGGCCTTCTTCAACATTCCCGCGTACATCTTTCCCGGGGTCCAGTGCCGGTTCCTGGGGAAGGAAACCAACCTTGATGCCTGCCTGTGGCCTGGCTTCGCCTTCGTATTCCCTGTCTTCGCCTGCCATGATACGCAGCAGAGTCGATTTACCCGATCCATTAAGGCCCAGTACCCCGATCTTGGCGCCCGGAAAAAAGGAAAGAGAAATGTCTTCGAGGATTCTGCGCTTGGGTGGAACGACCTTGCCCACCTGGTTCATGGTGTAGACGTATTGCGCCATTATTGTGGTTCCTTCTGAGCCCGGGACAGGAGCGACTCATTATAGACACCGTCATGCTGTGGGCAAGGGGTCAGTCTCTATGTTGCGCAATGATGTCTCTTGCAGCCAAAATTTATTTGCTATTACGCGCTCAACAGGTAGTCCGGAAGGCCTGGAATCTCTGATTAATGCGTCATTGTGAGGAACGAAGTGGCGCAGACAAACAACCCCCCGTCTTTGCGAGGAACGAAGTGACGCGGCAATCTCCTCAAGTCCGCTGCCAGCTTCACGAGATTGCCGCGCTTCGCCGCGCCCTGAAGGATGGCATAGCCATCCTGAGGAAGTACTCCTGGGGTGCAATGACGAGAGGTATTATCGCAATGACGGGGTTTCGTTAATTATTCAGAGGTTCCTTAAGTTATATTCTGTAAGTCATTGTTTAGACTGGGTGTAATGAGTGACCATTCCGGGTCGCTGTTACGTCATAATAATGGAAACAAACGTTTGAACTCCGGATGCATCGTATGTCAATGCAAATACCTGCCTGTGTATATATTGGGGAGGATCTGGCCCGTTACGGTTTCGGCGCGGGGCATCCGTTCGGGCCGGACCGCCTTGGCGCATTCTGGAAACATGCACAGGCCATCGGGCTTGATCAGCGTGTCACGCAATGTGTCCCGGTAACAACCGGGCGGGAAGTGATCGAACGTTTTCATACGCGTGAATATGTTGCCCGGGTCATCAAGCAATCCGCAAGCGGTGAAGGGTTTCTTGATTGCGGGGACACGCCGGCTTTTCCGGGTATCTATGAATCGGCCTGTTTTGTAGTCGGGAGTGTACTGGATGCTGTTGAGCGCTTGATCAATGGCGAGTTCCGGCATGCTTTTGTTCCCATCGCCGGGTTGCATCACGCACAACGTAACAGTGCGGCCGGATTTTGCGTATTTAACGATTGTGGTATCGCGATTGAAACCCTGCGTTCCGAATATAGCCTGCAGCGAATTGCCTATGTCGATATCGATGCACATCATGGTGATGGTGTGTTCTACAGTTTTGAAGATGATCCGCAACTGATTTTTGCAGACCTGCATGAGGATGGCCGTTTTCTTTATCCCGGTACCGGCATGGTAGAAGAGTGTGGCAAGGGCGCAGCAGCCGGTACCAAGCTCAACATTCCCATGCCGCCGAATGCAGGGGATGAAATATTTTTCCAGGCCTGGGAAAAAGCGGAAGCCTTTATCGAGAAGCACCGGCCGGAATTTATCCTGTTCCAGTGTGGCGCAGACAGTATTGAGGGTGACCCGATTACACATCTGCGCTATACCCCGGCGGCTCATCGGCATGCGACGCAGCGCCTGTGCCGCCTGGCTGACAAGTACTGCGATGGCCGCATGCTGGTGATGGGTGGGGGTGGCTATAACCGCAATAACCTGGCAACGGCGTGGTGTGCCGTACTTGAGGTCCTGGCTGGGGGTTGATTGGGTATCCAGGTGGATTCGCTTGCCTTGACTGGTTCGCATGACCCTGTC
>DAOVYA010000250.1 GCA_030635865.1 Gammaproteobacteria bacterium
GCAAGCCCAGTATGGCGAGCAGCAGTACTATGACCCACTTGAGGTGGTGCGCGATATTGCGCAACAGCGCTTTGGTTTCCTCATCCATTCAGTTTATCAATGCCTCTTCCGGTCAGTGCCAGTCAGTTTCATGTTTCAGACTTGCATGATTGAATTACGCGAACTGAGCAGGCTATATAATAAGCGGATTATTGCACCGATACTACATGAATGTATTAATCTGGATTCAAGTCGATACTCTGTGTCTGATATGTATTACGGGTGGTGTAATGAGAGTTGAACGCGTACGGACTGCCCTGATTGAAGCGGATGGTGGTTTCTTCAGGAACTGGCGGAAGGAACTGGTGAGCCGGCGCACCTTCCTCGCACGCATGGCCGGCGTTTCTGTTGCTGCGCTGTTCCCGTTGGCCGCCGGCGGTGCGTCACCTGCACCGAAGAGTAATGCCGCACTGCCGGATGATCAGCAAGCCGTGCTGGCCGCGGTACAGCAACACCTGTTTCCGTCCGAGCCGGGTATTCCCGGCGCCAGCGAAATCAATGCACTGGCTTACCTCAACAATGTACTGGCCGACCCAAAGATGGACGAGGAGGAGAAGGCCTTTATCCGCAACGGGACAGAATGGCTCGAGGAACTGGTAAGGGAAGAGCAGGGGGGAGCCTTCACCGGTTTGAATGCTGCGCAACGTGAACAGATGCTACGCCGGATCGAACAAAGCAGCGCCGGTGAGAACTGGTTGGCCACCCTGTTGCTGTACCTGTTTGAGGCACTGTTGAGCGACCCCGTCTACGGCGGTAACCCGGACGGGATCGGTTGGCGATGGCTGGAGCACCAGCCGGGATTTCCCCGGCCTCCCGCCAATAAAATTTATGGAAAACTGTGAACATCGACTTTGACGTCTGTGTGATTGGCAGTGGCGCCGGTGGTGGGCCGGTGGCGCTGACCCTGGCCGAGGCCGGCTACTCGGTTGTGGTACTCGAAAAAGGACCCTGGTTTACGGAACAGGATTTCTACAAGGACGAGATCGCTTGTTGCCGGCGCAGCACCTACACGCCCAGCCTGCGTGATGAACGCCACGTCATTGAGGAGGAAGATGGAGAGGGCGGCTGGGAGGCGGAGTCCACCTTCGACTCGGGATGGGACTGGTGGAATGGCAACTGCGTGGGCGGTGCAACCAATGTCATGAGCGGTTTTTTCCACCGCATGAAACCCGATGACTTCCGGTTATTATCTGCATTCGGGCCAATTGCCGGGGCAAATCTTGTGGACTGGCCAATCAACTATGAAGACCTGGAGCCTTATTATGACAAGGTGGAAAAGGTTGTTGGCGTCTCCGGCCGTGTGGTGTCGCACCCGTATCTGGAGCCACGTTCCACGCCTGATTTCCCGTTCCCGCCCACGCAGGAGCATCCGATTGCCGGGTGGATCGATACCGCCTGTAAAGAGATGGGTTTGCATTCCATCCCTGTGCCACGGGCCATTCTCCCCAGGGCGGCGCTGGGCCGGCGCGGTTGTGAGTACTCGGGATACTGCGGCAGCTATGGATGTTCAAGCGGCGCGAAGGGGAGTTCCCGGGCGGCCCTGCTGTCCCGTGCCGTAGCAACCAGGCACTGTGAAGTACGGGCTCATGCCAAGGCCAACCGGTTGGTCAGTGATAAGGCCGGGAAGGTCGTTGGCGTCGAATACTTCGATCAAACGGGCTCGACAAAAACAGTCAGTGCCCGGCTCTATGTAGTCGCCTGTCAGGCAGTTGAGACCGCGCGCCTGCTGCTGTATTCGACCGGGCCACGCCACCCGGATGGCCTGGCCAACAACAATGATCAGGTCGGCCGGAACCTGGTTTTTTCTGCCGGGGGATCGGGAACGGGTGATTTTTCCTACGCCGGGCTGGACAGGCACAGGGCGCAAGCGTTGCGGGTGCGCGGCCCGTTTGTTAATCGCGCCCTGCAGGACTGGTACACGATCAAAGCCAAAGAGTTCGGTGCGCCCTCGAAGGGCGGTACCATCGAGTTTCTGATGCGCCACCCCAATGCCATTGCCCGTGCAAATCCCCGCAAATGGGGTGAGGATGGGCTGGTCTGGGGTCTACCGCTGAAGCGTAAGCTTGAGGCCTATTTCAGGGAAGCCCGGTATCTCAGATTCGAGGTGTTCTGTGACTGGCTGCCCACGGATAATTGCTTTGTCTCTCTGGATCCGGAAGTGCAAGACAAATGGGGTACGCCGGTGGCCCGGGTACGGATCGGCTACCACTCCCATGACCTGAAGGTTGGCCACTACCTCGCGGACCAGGCCGAGTCCGTGCTGCGGGAAATGGGGGCCGACAATGTGCGTTCCAGCGTCAGTGGTTCCCCGCCCGCAAACCTGGTGGCGGGAGGCTGCCGTTTCGGGAACGATCCGGAGGTCTCGGTACTCAATGCGGACTGCCGTGCCCATGATGTGGAAAATCTCTATGTGACCGACGCCAGCTTCATGCCCACGGGTGGCAGTGTGCCCTACACCTGGACCATCTATGCCAATGCCTTCCGGGTCGCGGACCGGATGGTTGAGCGGCTGGGCGGGCCGCGGGTTGCCAGCCTGGGTGGCAAGGCAGCAGACAGTGCTGTTATTGATCTCAATCAAGGCAGCAAGGAGTGATTGTGGCGACAATGCCCGTGTGTATAGCACTCTCAACCAATTCTAAAATCGCACGTTTAATACAAACCATGACTGATTCCCCTGGTAAAGCACCGTTTTTCCCCCGTCTGCTGTCATTGCCCATTGCAATTCTCCCGGACAGGGTGCACAGCACGGCGGTCGTTACCGTTCTTAACCGGGTTTTTGCCGATGCCTTGCGGGATGGCGAACTGGACTACCTGCAGGGCCGTACCGTGCGCATCCATGTCCGGGACATGCAGCTGACCCTCTGCATTACCCTGCAACAGGGCAGGTTGGCGGCCAGTCGGGTGAAGAACATGCCGGATCTGTCCATCACCGGCACCCTGCACGCATTCCTGCTGCTTGCCGCGCGGTGTGAGGATACCGATACCCTGTTTTTCCAGCGTCGGCTACGGATGGAAGGCGATACGGAGCTGGGGCTGGAAGTCAAGAATTTCCTGGACGGGCTGGATGTGGATTCACTCTGGCTGCCCAGACAAGTAAGCAGCATGGCGCAGAAAGCCCTGCCGATCTATGAGCGTGCATTCAGCTGAGAAACCTCTGATTTATACGTCATTGCGAGGAACGAAGTGACGCGGCAATCTCTTGCAGAATGACTCCTCTGCCAGCTTCACGAGATTGCCACGCTTCGCTCGCAATGACGGAGTTTCATTA
>DAOVYA010000138.1 GCA_030635865.1 Gammaproteobacteria bacterium
ATTTCAAAACTTACATAATGATAGTCCGGGTGCGAACCCGCATTGAACAGGGTACAGGCAGTACATTGGCCGCAGGGCAATGCGCCCTCCACTGGTTGCTCACAGAGCAACAAGTGGGCCAGGAAATCGGCAAAAATGGCCTTGCCCATACCTGGCTGACCGGTCAGCAACAGGGCATGCGGAAGCCGTCCTTGCCTGACAAGGGCGGCTACTGATTGCCGGTAGGGTTCCAGCCACGGGTAATCCATGAACATGATTATCTGCTTATGCGGGACTGACTGTTGTGATTATATAATGGATCACGCGTTTACCGATACACCACCCGGATTTGTCCGGAAGTCACTGCTACTGCATTACTACACGGTTAAACAACAGCGTTAGCTGGATTCCAAGACGCTGCTCAACCCCGTCCAGTATCGCATTACCATTTATTCGATTTGCACCCGTCCGGTTGTCTGCCCCTACATCTCTCCACTGGTAGGTTAAGTTCAGCCTTGCATTTTTGTGAAAGAAATATTCACCGGCCAGTGTCCATATCCTCCAGTTCGCCTCGCGCTGTTTATTCCCCTTGTTACGATCATATTCATCATAGCGGACATTCAGCGTCGTCCTGTTTTCCAGTCCGAGGTGCTGATGAATATCGTAACCAAGATCCACATACCAGCCCTGGTTTCGACCGTCCGTGTCATGGCGGATGCTCTGAAAACCGCCATAGGCGTCATTGACCTGCGCTGACGGAAACTGGGCCCCGTCAAATATCAGCCCGTCCACCCTTGAAAACTCGGCTTCAAAGCGGATCTGTCCAAGATCCGCAAAGGGTTTATCAAAGTATTCTACTCCCACACCCCAGTAACGCTGCTCAATATCCCTGTCAAAACCGTTCTTTACTACGCGCGTGCCAGGACTCGCCGGCCCGATCAGGGTCCCGGTATTTACATCCACCGGACTTGCCGGGTTATAGTCACCGCCGCTGATGCTCAGATCATCCACGCCATTTCCGTCGATGTCAGGATTAAAACGGATATCCCCTTGCTGAAAGAAACCATATAGCATGGCATCATGTCGCCGTGGCCCGCGTGTATCATCAAAAAGTTTCCCGAATGACAACCACAAGTATTTGCGATAGTTATCGTCACGGTTGAATTCGCCGAGTGTAGTGCCATTGCCCAGCGCCATCGCGTAAGTAAACTCCCATGGACCACCCGTCGCTGCCGGGAACTCGGCCCAGTCAAATACCTCGATGCCGATATCTCTGGCTCCATTGCCATTTACAGACTCGGGAAAATTGAAGCGCCCGTTATCACTGGCTGTGCGCCGTATCGCATTCTGGAAAGTCATCTCCGGCATAAAAATATGCACACGTCGCCCGGGAGTTGAATGAGAAAGCGCTTCGGAAGTATGTGAAAACAGGAACTGGCCTGCACGTACTCGCGCGCCAAGATTGGCAAGTCCGTTCGTGTCTTTACCCCTGGAAAAATGATTCAGGGTGACAGACGCGTCCAGTACCCTCACCACATTGCCATCACGCCTGATCCCGTTGTGACCCATCTCGGTCAACACGAAATAATCGATATCCTTGCTTACCGGCAACAGGGTGCCACGTGCCCCAAGCCTTGCACGGCGCAAAAAGAAATCGCTGTCCCGTTTGCGGTCCGGGGCAATCGTACCCGGAACCTGCCTGTCTCCATTCACATTCGGACCGGTATTGCCAGCCACCGTGTCACCGGCGAGCGGGCCCACTGCGCCTTTTATTGGATCGTTGTATTCCTTCACATAGGTAGGCTGAACGAAGCCGAAGAGTTTTATCGTGTGCGGGGTAGCGCCTGGCTCTGTTCCACGCAGCTTGAACCAGTTAGCTGCATACGCAGGAACGCTGAACACCTGCATGACCAACATACAAACGACAATTAGCATCAATCTTCGGGATTGCAACTGCATAAATATCATGTTCGTGACGTTGTAACAGGCGTTTTTCTATTTCCAGGGTTTGTTGGAGCATTCTGCCAGAAAGTCCCGGCCTTCGGAGTGCCCCGATATTTTCGGGAAGCATACGCCGGGGACATCAACGAATCAATATATTAATCAGTAAGATACCAAGATGTCCGTTGTGTAATGCGTAGTATTTTGCAAAACCGCGCAGGGCTTATCCCTGCAAAAATCCTGCAGGATGCTATCGGCAGCAAGGGAGATAACCGGAGTCGGGGGGGGCACGCCCCTCATGGGCCGGGGTGCAGGGCCAGGATCAGCCTTCCCCGCCCTCCTCCGGGTCTGGAGTCATTTTGGGACTTGTCACTGGCAGTAACGGGAATTATAGCCAGATGTTTATTATTTTAGCGTGGCACGCTCTTTATTAACCAGGTACTCCACCACCGCCAACATCTCTGTTAGCCCGCCTGCCCGCATGCGCTCAACACGGTATTTGCCGTTGACGATGATTTCGGGCACTCCGGCAGGCTTGTAAAGACGTATGCGCTCTTCGGCATGATTGGCCCGGGTCTCTACACTGGTAGAATTAAAGGTCTCGGTAAAAGCCTTTCTTTCAACGCCATGCTGCGCGAAAAAATCCGCCAAATCACTTTCATTGCGGATACTTTCATGTTTAATCACGATTGCGGTAAACAGGGGAAGATGTATTTTTTCTGCCACCTTGAGTTCATCGGCAGTATAAAATGCCTTTGCATACAGGTTCATCGACTTACTCCATACTGCCGGGAAAAACCAGAAGTCGACGTCATCAGCCTGCTGTTTACCCCATTGCTTGATCAAGGGCTCAAATTCATAACAATGGGAGCAGCCGTACGAGAACAGTTCCACCACCTCGACCTTGCTGCTGTCACGGGTGGGGACCGGCCTCTCCAGCACCACATAATGCTCACCTGCAACAAAAGCATCCTGTTCCTGTTTGTCTGCATCAGCTGTCTCATCCGGTGCTGCTGCTTCTTTAACCGGCGCAGCAGCCTTTTTATCGTCCTCGGCTGGATCCGCCTCGGCCTTGCGCTTGACAGAGATCAGAACAATGTCCTCTTTTGGAACATTTTTACTGCGACCCACTGTCGTCGTCTCCACCACGGAGATCTTGTCAATAACGTCCATGCCCTTGCTGATTGTGCCAAACACTGTGTAGCCGGGCTGGTGGTCGGATATATAGTCGAGACTGCGGTTGTGCGACAGGTTGATATAAAACTGGGACGTAGCCGTATCCGGGTGCGTCCTGCGCGCCATGGAAATCGTCCCTCTTAAATTTTTCAGTCGGTTGCTTGACTCATTCTTGACAGGCTTACGGGGTTCCTTGTATTTCATTCCCGACTCGAAGCCGCCGCCCTGGATGATAAAGTCAGGTATAGCGCGATGAAAAATAGTGTTGTCGTAGAAGCCCTCATCAACATAGGCGAGGAAATTGGCGACAGTAGGCGGCGCCTTGTCAGGATAAAGTTCCAGGGTAAAAGAACCCTTGCTTGTCTCGAAAACCACCTCTGGATTTGTATTGGCAGCGGCCTGTGTGACAAGCAGCCCCTGCAGGAAAACCAGCGTTAAAAGGAAGAATGTTGGTCGTATGAATTTCATTATCTTTACCGCTCCTACCCTATTATCTTTTGTCTGATAATTAGTAAATATATGAATGATAAATATATGAATGAAAGATTCCGGTTTTATTGCATTAAGACATAATCATTTGTAACAAATGCGCAAAGAAAAGAAACAGCCTTAACAGCTTTCTTCGACAGCGTCAGGGAAACAAGGTTCAGCCGGCAGGTCCAGGACAATATTTACCTTGCCGCCACATTGACAGACACTGTCTGTTTCTTGCCCGACTTGAAAGTCAGGGTCATATCGACCGTCTGTCCGACAGTAAGATGCTCTTTCGGCCCCATCAGCATCAGGTGCCTGCCGCCAGGCTCAAACCCGATCTGACCACCGGACGGAATCACCATATCGGTCACTTCATGCATTTCCATCAGGCCATCAACAGTGACCATTTCATGCACCTCGATGCTCTTGTACGCATCACTCTCGACCTTGACCAGCGCGAGATCCCCGGGGCCCACGTTCACCAGTGTCATGTACCCGGCATTCACCGTTGCAGCGGAATGCGCTTCCCGCACCCAGGCATTCATGATCGCGACCACGTCACCTTCCGCTTTGACCTGGCTGGCCGCTGAAGCAGCTTTCGCAGGCGGCTCGATACTGTCCAGCGTCTCTTCTCCCATGATCCTGCTGGTTTCGTCTTCCAGGTAATCAAGTAGAGTCAGCGCTTCTTCCTTGTTCAAGCGCATATTGGGCATGGCCAGCCTGTTGTACTGCTCGTAGAGCGCCATCGCAATGGGATCTTTCTTGTTCAACATCTGGTCCGGCGCCTTCAGCCAGTCAAGCAGCCATTGCGGTTCCCGCTTCCGTGTGACTCCGAGCAGGTCCGGCCCAAGCGCCCCTACCAGCTCATTGCCGGTGACTGTGTGACAGGTGGCACAACGGGTGCGGAATATCGATTCCCCCCGAGAAAGATTGCGCAGTTCGGGTGCATTCGAATAGTCATCACCCTTTTGTGCTGTCTTCCAGCCCGACAGCCAGTTGCCGAGCTGGTCGGCCAGCACATAGGGATTTTCAAACGGTGATCGTTTCATCCAGCGGCCCGTGGCCTGGTTGCCGATGATCATACTGACATTGTGATTATTTGAATCTTCCGACTGTATTTCCGGGATATACAGGCCAAGCTTTTTGCGCAGCTTTACAATGTCCTCGTTCTTGCCGGTCAAAAAAGTCCAGTTTGCCTTGAACCGCTTCCGGTACTCGCTGAGCACCTCCGGGGTGTCGTTCTTCGGATCGATACTGATGGAGTAGAAGAACACATCCTTGCCTACCCTGTCTCCCATAATATTCTGCACCCGGACGAGTTGTGCCGTCTCCAGAGGACAGGTATCAGGGCAATGGGTATAGATGAAATTGATCGCGACGATCTTGTCCTTGATCAGATCGTCAAAGAAACGAACGGCCTTGCCGTCGTGGGTGGTCAATGGAACATTGGGGAAATAGTTCGCGCCCCAGGGCGAGGCCGCGCTGAAGGCAGGGATATAGCTGGTTATAAACAAGGCGATAGCCGCCATCCAAATATTCTTGCGCATAATTGTTCTCATTACAAAATCCTTGCATCATTCTAGCAAAGTTCTAATAAGGTTTTCCCTGTTCTCCGAAAGCTTTCTTAAAGCAAAAAAAAGTCCGCGGTGAGCGTTTTCTGCTCACCGCGGACCCAGTCTTCAGGTCTGGCTTTTATCTATGTAA
>DAOVYA010000066.1 GCA_030635865.1 Gammaproteobacteria bacterium
CTTCTTACTTCTTACTTCTTCTCGTCACTGGTACCTCACCTTGATCACGATGTAGCTGGCCATGCCAGCAGGCGTTTCAACCCGTACTTCATCATCAAGGGTCTTTTTCATCAGGGCGCGGGCCATGGGTGAATCCATGCTGATCCAGCCCTTGTCGGGTGAGAGTTCATCGGCACCGACGATTCGGTATGTGACCTGTTTGCCGTCATCGTCTTCCAGTGTGACCCAGGCACCGAAGAAAACGTACTCCGGATCTGAAGGGGGTGTGGTTACAACGGTGAGGTCCGGTAGACGTTTTTGCAGGTAGCGGATACGCCGGTCGATCTCGCGCAGTTCCTTCTTCCGGTAGATATACTCGGCGTTTTCCGAGCGGTCACCCTCGGCCGCAGCGGCAGTCAGCGCCCTGGTGACTCCGGCGCGGCGTTTCCAGAGTGACTTGAGTTCATCCTGCAGCGCCTGGTAGCCCTGTTGGGTGATGTAGGGAGAAGCGCGCGGAACAGGTGGACGGTAACGTCCCATTGGATAATGAAAAGTTCCTGATAAAAGAACCCCGCAGAAGCGGGGTTCTTTTTAAACCGGATTGTAACGCCTGTTACTGTCCGATGACGTTGATTGCCTGCAGACCTTTTGGACCCTGTTCGACCTCAAAATCTACTGTTTGGCCTTCTGCCAGGGTCTTGAAGCCGTCACCACCGATTGCGGAGAAATGTACGAATACATCTTCACCACCATCTGAAGGAGCGATAAAACCAAAACCCTTGGAATCGTTAAACCATTTAACAGTACCTGTAGCCATGTAACACCTCTAGTAATAAATATTCATCAGTAAAAAAGTACTCAATTGCAAATTAGAAAGGAAACAACAGGAGTTGGTATCGGGAACTTCTGACTATGACCTGGGAAATGTGCAATCATTCTTGTTTAAATCGAACAGGCAGGATAAAACCATGCCCCCCTTCGATTTTCCATTTGGATAATACAACAGTTTTGATAAAAAAACCCCTTTTTTGGGCGGCATGTTACAGACCCGGATCCAGCAGGCTGCGCACTGTTTCAGGGCGCACACAAGGGTGGTCAGCAGTTGAATATTTGTCCATAATGCTTGGTTTTTTCAGGGGGAATTTCTACGATGTGGTTCAGGAATCTTCAGGTATACCGGCCTGGACAAGCGTTTGATCTCACGCCAGAAGTGCTCGAGCAGCGTCTTCGGGGCGCCGGATTCAAGGGGTGTAACCGTATGGACAGGCTGGCGACTGGCTGGGCGCCCCCGCTGGGCAGGGGAGGCAGCCAACTGGTGCACGTGGCCAATGGTTACCTGATGATCTGCGCGCGCAAGGAAGAAAAAATTATTCCTGCAGGCGTGGTAAAACAGCTGCTGGATGACAAGGTTGCGGAGATCGAAGCGGCTGAAGACCGTGAGATCTACCGGCGCGAAAGAATGCGCATGAAGGAGGATATTGTTGTCAATATTCTGCCGCATGCATTGTCGCGCATTACTGATCAGTATGCCTACATCGATACCGGTAACCAGATCATGGTGGTGGATGCTGCTTCACCTGCCAGGGCTGAGGCGCTTGTCAGCCAGCTACGCACCACGCTGGGCAGATTTCCGGCGACGCCGGTCAGTATCAGGCAGTCGTTGTCAGCCGTGATGACCCGGTGGCTGAATGGTGAGCGTTTGCCGGATGGACTTGAGCTGGGTCATGAATGTGAACTCAGGCATCCGGACCCGGAGGGTGGTGTTGTCAGTTGCAGGCACCAGGATCTGGATGCGGGGGAGATCCGTAACCATATCAGGAATGGAAAATATGCTATCAAGCTGGCCTTGCAATGGAAGGATCGATTGTCTTTTGTGTTGCATGAGGATATGTCTGTCAAGCGGTTGCGATTTGAAAACATCGTCAAGGAAGCGGAAGGCGATATGGATACCGGCGATGCCGCCACGCGGTTCGATCTGGACTTTACCCTGATGACGCTTGAGCTGGCAGAATTCCTGCCAGAATTGTTTGACATGCTTGGTGGAGAGGAGTTGCCGCAGGGTTCCGGGTCAGTGGCAGAAGCCAGTGCAGCATAGGATGCAATACTGAAATCGGTTAGACTTTGCTGATAATTCATAAGCGAACATGCATGAACTACTGGAAAAGGAATCTGCAAGGCGCACGAGAGTTCGGTCTGGTTGCAGGATAACAATTTAAGGTACTTTATGGACAAATTGCATCAAAAACTGCAACAGGACTGCCTGCTTGTCGGGCGATTCAGCCTTTGTCAGTTGTTGTTAATGAAGGACGCCAATTATCCCTGGTGTATCCTTGTACCTGACAGGGAAAACATTTCCGAGATCCACCAGTTGAGAAAAAGCGATCAGCTGCAGTTAATCCGGGAGTCCTCAATCCTGTCTGCTGCCCTTGAAAAAGCATTCAAGGCAGACAAGATCAATGTTGCCGCACTTGGCAACCTCGTGCCGCAGCTGCATATTCATCATGTTGTACGCTATCGAAATGACAAGGCCTGGCCGGGCCCGGTCTGGGGCGCGTTCGGGATGAAGGCTTATAGTGAAGAGGAGCAGCAATCGGTAGTGAATAAACTCAGGGAAGGGCTGGGCGACGGGGTTGAGTTTCTTCTCTAGCCATTTAAAAAAATGGCGACCCGGGGGCCGCCATGGAAACTGTGGTGCAGGGTTGTTAACCGACGCGTTCAGCGCACAGTAATTGTCCTGTCATACCGGAGAGAATCTCGAATGACGAGGTTCGTTCGGTATCATAGGAAACCAGCATCAGGTGAGGGCGTCTTTCGTTGAAATGTGCGTGAATGACCCCCTTCTGGCCGGTCAGTTTACTTTCAACATTTCTACGGCTGTTTTCTTCCAGGTTGTTATCAACGTGCATTACCATATCTGTTATGTGCATGATGTTTACTCCTCCGTAAACGTTTTCTATCACTTGCTTGACAAGGTCTACCACGTATTTTTCGGCTTCCGTGCCAAGTGTTCTCCGTTAGCTAAACGGTAAAATAAATACCCTATAAAAGTCAAGGAAAATTGATATAAGCTTCTGATATATAATATATAAATGAATAAACACCACATTATGTGTATGGAAATTAATACCATACAATATATAGGGTTTAGGCCGCGTGGCAAGCATGCCTGGTAACCCAAAGACCGGGGAAATTTCTCAGGCCGCGGTTCCGTGGCAGGGTTTTTGTAGCAGTTTTCCTGCGTCAGGCGGTTTCACGCGCAGCGCGTTTGCGCTCATGTTCCAGCAGGTGCTTTTTGCGCAGGCGTATATGGTTCGGGGTGACCTCGACCAGTTCATCATCGTCGATGAATTCCAGTGCCTGCTCGAGGCTCATGCGAATCGGCGGGCTGAGTACAATATTTTCATCGGTACCGGCTGCACGCACGTTTGTGAGCTGCTTGCCTTTTAACGGGTTTACTACAAGGTCATTGTTGCGGGCATGAATGCCTATCAGTCCGCCTTCGTAGACTTCCTCGCCATGACCAATGAACAGGCGTCCGCGCTCCTGCAGGTTGAACAGGGCATATCCCAGTGCCTTGCCGGCACCGTTTGCAATGAGTACACCGTTGATGCGCTGGCCATAGTTGCCTGGCTTCATCGGTCCATAATGTGAAAATACACTGTAGATCAACCCGGTCCCCTGTGTGCCGGTGAGGAATTCCGTACGAAAACCGATCAACCCGCGTGATGGCATGACGTAGTCCAGCCGTACCCGGCCTGCGCCATCCGGCACCATGTCGGTGAGTTCGCCGCCACGCTCGCCAAGTTTCTCCATGATCGTACCCTGGTGCGTATCTTCAATATCAACAGTGATCTGTTCATAGGGTTCCTGCTGTTCGCCATCAATTTCACGAATGATCACTTCCGGCCTGGATACACCCAGCTCAAAACCCTCGCGGCGCATGGTTTCAATAAGAATGGCCAAATGCAGTTCACCGCGCCCGGATACCTTGAACTTGTCGGGATCACCGGTATCTTCAACACGCAGCGCGACATTGTGAATCAATTCACGCTCGAGGCGCTCACTGATATTTCTTGATGTCACGTACTTGCCATCCTTGCCGGCAAACGGGGAGTTATTGACCTGAAAGGTCATGCTGACAGTCGGTTCATCGACAGTCAGCGGTGGCAGGGCCTCGACACTGGACGGGTCACAAAGCGTGTCCGAAATATTGAGTTTATCGATACCGGTGAAGGCGATGATGTCCCCCGCCCGTGCTTCCGGTACTTCAATGCGCTCCAGCCCGTGAAAACCGAATACCTGGCCAATCCGGGCATTACGTTGCTTGCCTTCCCTGTCGATGAGCGTGATCGGCATATTGGTTTTTATTTTGCCACGCATAATGCGCCCGACGCCTATCACGCCAACATAGCTGCTGTAATCGAGCGAGCTCACCTGCATCTGGAAGGGTGCTTCAAGTTCACCCTGTGGTGGTGCGACATGTTCTACAATGGCCTCAAACAGCGGTGTCATATCGTCACCGAGCTGGTCTGCCTCGACGCCGGCATAGCCCTGCAACGCCGAGGCGTAGATCACCGGGAAGTCGAGCTGTTCATCGGTGGCACCGAGACGGTCAAACAGTTCAAAGGTCTGGTCGAGCACCCAGTCCGGCCGTGCGCCGGGCCGATCGATCTTGTTGATGACCACGATTGGTTTTAACCCGAGGTCAAATGCCTTTTGCGTGACAAAGCGTGTTTGCGGCATTGGGCCTTCTACCGCATCGACCAGTAACAGCACGGAATCAACCATTGAAAGCACGCGTTCCACTTCGCCACCGAAGTCAGCATGTCCGGGCGTGTCGACGATATTGATGCGGTAGTCGTTCCAGCGAATTGCTGTGTTCTTCGACAGGATCGTAATGCCGCGCTCTTTTTCCAGCTCATTGGAATCCATCACCCGGTCCGGCACGGCGGCACGATCACCGAGCGTGCCAGACTGGCTCAATAACTGGTCGACGAGAGTGGTCTTGCCATGGTCGACGTGGGCGATGATGGCGATATTTCGTAACTTGCTGATCATGATAATAATACGGGTTCGCGCAGGCGGAAGGTTAACGAGAGGGCAGGCATTATACAGAAGCGGCCAGCCCAGCGGGGCAGTCTTGATAATTGATTTATCTGCCGGGTAAATGTCTCCTATACTGGTTGAAGGCAGGTGTGTTGGCCGAGGCCTGGTAACGGAGGCATATGTCGTGTGTATTTTCGTTTCTGGTCGACGGATCGTACTGGCAGGCATCCTGCTGGTCTTGTCCTTGTCCTTGCCGGCTGGTCAACCAGTTACGGGTGTGCCCGAGATTACTGTTTGTTACAACTATGGCTGCAAGCACATGGTCCGGGTAGCCCTGACACCTGCTGAATGGAATGAGGTGCTGGCTGTGTTTGCAACGGCAGCGGGTTCCGCATCGCTGGAACGGCAACAGATCAGGCAGGCGGTTGCCTTGATGGAGCAGTTCGTCGGCCGCCAGACACCCACCTGGCGCGACCGTGGCAAGAATCCACCGACTGATGCCTGGCCGGGGCAGCTGGATTGTATCGATGAGTCCATCAATACAACAAGGTATCTTCAGTTATTTGCTACCTATGGTGGCCTGCGCTGGCACCGGGTGAGCGAGCGTGTTGTGCGTGCGCCATTGTTATTTGACCTGCACTGGGCAGGGCAGCTTGTCGAGCGTGCCACGCAACGGCATTATGCCGTTGATTCCTGGTACCTGGATAATGGAGAATTGCCCTATATACAGCCCCTCGATGAGTGGCGGGGTAAACAACCGTTCAGACAGACTACAGCAGTTGTGCTCAATGATGGCTGACAGGGGGATGTTGAATGGCATTAAGCAAGGCTGAAACAGAGCTGTTAAGACAGCGTTTACTGACACTACAGGGCAAGTTAACCGACCAGCGGGAAACCGGCAGGGAGGCCGAGAAAACGGTTGAGCTGGACCAGACCAGTGTCGGCCGTCTCTCCAGGATGGATGCCCTGCAGGGACAGGCGATGTCGAAGGAGAGTGGTCGTCGTCGCGCCGTCGGCTTGCAGAAGATTGCGGCCGCCCTGAAGCGCATGGACAGGGGTGAATACGGGTACTGCCTTGCGTGTGAAGAGGAAATCGCGGTTCAGCGGCTGGAGTTTGATCCGGCTGCAACACTGTGTATAGATTGCGCGCGCAAGTTTGAAGAATAAGGCGGCATTCAGGTGCTCACCAGCTTTATCTGTGTAATTTCCGAGGGGACGCCAAGACGATGCGGTGGCCCCCAGTAGCCGGTTCCGGCGCTGACATACAGCCACATTCTGTTCTCTACCCGGTGCAAGCCGTTATTAAACGGTTGTACCATGTTGATCATAAAATTCCAGGGAAAGAATTGACCGCCATGTACATGGCCGCTGAGTTGCAGATCGTAACCGGCGGCGGCGCCGGCAAAAGCGCTTTTTGGCTGGTGTGCCAGCAGGATGGAAATATCCGCACTACCGGCATGATCCCGTGCCAGTTGCGGGTTCGAGGCATGCGAGGGCACATAACGATGTGCTGAATAATCGGTAACACCAGCCAGCAACAGGCGTGCACCGGCATGCCGGACCATGTGATGTTCGTTAATCAGCACATGGATGCCGAGTGCTTCGAGGAATTCGGTCCAGTCTTCCGCTCTCCAGTAGTACTCGTGGTTGCCAGTCACAAACCAGGTGCCGTAACGGGAGCGCAGTTGCTTTAAGGGGGCGACATCGTCAGCCAGTGTGTGGGTAAATCCATCGGCCAGGTCACCGGTAATGACAACCAGGTCAGGATCAAGTTTGTTGCAGCGTTCAACGATTGCCTGCAGGTAATCACCCTTGATAGTCGGGCCGAGATGTATATCGCTCAGCTGGATAATGCGAAAATCCTGCAATCCGGCTGGCAGGCCGGTAATCGGGATGGCAATGTCCTTAACCCGGGGAATCCGGCGTGCTTCCTGGTAACCCGCGATGGTCATGGCGCCTGCTACTCCAGCCAGGCCAAGGCTCATGGTATGCGCGATGAAGGACCGGCGTTGCGTGTCCGGGGTAGCGGCTTGCCTCTTGCCACGGGTGATGCGTTGATGCAGCCTGCCCGGGAGGCGGGCAATGATCAGGCTGGCGTCACGCACAAGCAGCAACGGGAACAGCACCAGGATAAAGCCCATATCGAGGTAGGCCGGCCAGGCGAGTGCATCAAACAACGCGGGGTTGTAGACCAGGAACCGCCCGAAGAGAACGCACGGTACAAGCAGGTATGAAACTGTTAACAGAATCCAGCTGCCACGCCGGCGTTTGCTGCCAATGGGTAACGGTTGTAACAGGTGCCAGCCAAGGTAGGCATGCAGACCGAGCCAGACGGCATTGAATACCAGGAAGAATTTCATTGACAGTCAGGATATCATGACCAGCGAGAATGCTGTCATTCCGCTGCGAAACGGACCTATGCTCTGTCTGGTCGGGATGTGCTGCTGCTCGAGATGTC
>DAOVYA010000114.1 GCA_030635865.1 Gammaproteobacteria bacterium
GGGCAACTGGTAATGTTTCGCACTGTATTGCCGCTCGCCTCACGGGTCGTTATTCCATAACGGGCCAGATGCCGGAGTAAGTCGGGCGTATCGGCGAGTTTGACATCATAGATCTGGAAGTCCTGGCGGGTGGTGATATGTGCACTGTCACCTGATGAATACAACTCAAGCGCCTCTGCAATGCCTGACAGTTGTTCCGGTCTGAGACGCCCGCCCGGTAATTTGGTGCGCACCATAAACCTTTCTTCCTGGCGTTGCGCATAAATGCCCATTAACAACCGTTCGCCGGTAAAGCAGTCTGAATTCACCTGTCCGGCATTGTAATTATTCAAGACGGTTTCATAATGCAGGATATCTTCTTGCATGTTTAACTGTATTACTTTTCCCATGACCACTACGCTCTTTCAGTAAATCTTTTTTCGGTTTAAGTTCGAATCATTTAAAAATAATTATGATGTGTAACTTGCTCACCTTCAGGATGGCCTGTGTAAATCAGTCGAAGTTTCCTCATGGTGATATGCATCATGATTTAACGTCGACCGGCAAGCCTGGTAATGTTGGCTGTGTGCAGCCCGCACTCTTTCATGGTGCTCTCTTCCCACCACCAACGGCCCTCCCGCTCATGCTGGTTGGGCAGGGCCGCCTGTGTGCAGGGTTCACAACCGATACTGATAAATCCCTTGCTATGGAGATCGTTATAGGGAACATCGTTGCTGCGGATATAGTCCCATACCTGTGTGGAACTCCAGTTGGCCAGGGGATTAAATTTCACTAACGGATTTTCATTAGTGGAGAAGATCGTATCTTCCTGCACCACCGGGAGCGCAGTGCGTGTGCCAGGGCTTTGATCGTGACGCTGGCCTGTAATCCAGGCATCGAGCGTGGCCAGCTTACGGCGCAGGGGAGCAACCTTACGCACGCCGCAGCACTCCTTGTGGCCATCCCGGTAGAAGCTGAATAGTCCCTTTTCACGCACCAGGGGTTCCAGTTCTGTGGCATCCGGTGACAAGATATCCAGCTCAATGGAATAGGTTTCCCGGACCCGTTCGATAAAACGATAGGTCTCCGTGTGTAACCTGCCGGTATCAAGGGTAAACACCTGGAGTGGTGTCTGTAATCGTACCGCCATGTCGATAAGCACCACGTCTTCAGCACCGCTGAAGGAGATGGCGATATTGGAAAAGCGCTCCAATGCCAGCTTAAGGATCGCCTGTGGTGTGGATTTTTCGCGCTGACTTGCCAGTGCGTTCAACTCCGAATATTCTGTTGTCAACTCTTTATCCTCTTCGATACGAACATGGCTTATTTCTTTATAAAAGGTGGCAGGCTTACTGCCACCGATTACCCTCAATAGTGGAAATCTAACAGCCTCACTTGTTTGATAGAAATATTTTATTTGCATATTGATATGCCAACTGGTTATAACGGGCATGGATGACGGGGGGACCTTGTCCCTGGGTAAAAGCATGAAACTTCAACAGCTCCGCTACATCCGGGGGGTCGCGCAACATGATCTGAACCTCTCCCTGACCGCCGAGGCCCTGTTCACTTCACAGCCCGGATTGAGCAAACAGATCCGGCTGCTGGAGGAGGAACTGGGGGTGCAAATCTTTGAGCGAAGCGGCAAACACCTGGTCCGCATCACCGCTGCGGGAGAGAAGATCCTGGAACTGGCCCAGCGTATCCTGACCGATGTCGATAATATCCGGCTAACGGGACGGGAATACAGCGACCCCCAGCACGGCACGCTCTCAATTGCGACCACCCATACCCAGGCGCGCTATATGTTACCGCCGGTCATCGAAAACTTTATCCGCGACTATCCCGAGGTCAGGCTGAATATGCACCAGGGCACACCGGCGCAGATCGCACAACTGGCGGCAAGCGGTGAGGTCGATTGTTGTATCGCGACAGAGGCCATGGAGTTATTTGAAGACCTGGTGATGTTGCCCTGCTACCGCTGGAACCGTTGCATCCTCGTCCCGCGCGATCATCCGCTCTGCCGGGAGACACCACTTGAGCTCGAGGCGATAGCACGCTACCCGATTGTCACCTATGTGTTCGGTTTCACTGGGCGTTCCAGGCTCGATCAGGCCTTCGCTGCCCGGGGCTTGACACCGAATGTCGTCTTTACCGCGACGGATGCCGATGTCATCAAGACCTATGTCAGGCTCGGCCTGGGTATCGGCATCATTGCCAGCATGGCTTACGATCCGGATATCGACGCCGACATGCGCGCACTGGATGCAGGCCACCTGTTTGAAAGCAGTATCACCAAATTCGGTCTACGCCGAGGTCTCACGTTGCGGGGCTATATGTATGATTTCATCAAGTTATTCGCCCCGCACCTCAGCCGCGAGAAAGTGGACCAGGCCATGGCGGCCCGCCGTGCAGAAGAGGTGGAACAACTCTTTGCCGATGAGGAGTTACCCGACTACTGAACAGGCGACCGCGGTGACCCTCATCCAGCGCTTTGGTAGCGCGCTCAATCTCAACATCCACTTCCATGCGCTGTTTCTGAATGACGTGTAAGTGGTTATAACCGGCCCTTCGCTGGTTTCTGGCGACTGACTGGTTCTGGCCGAACTAAGAAGTACAGTGATTATCATAAGCACGATGAAGTGCGTCTACTAAACGACCGCTTTTCCCGTTTCCAGACCTTCATTAATCCTGATTTTCTTTGCGCCTTGGCACGAGAAAATATTTTAGTCAAAACGAAGAACCTAAGTTGATCCTGCCAGCCAGTCCCTGGGCTTGAGAAATGACTCATAGAGTTCTGCTTCCGGGGTACCGGCCTGCGGGTGCCAGTCGTAGCGCCAGCTGACTTCCGGTGGTAACGACATGAGGATGGCCTCGGTACGGCCACCGGATTGCAGTCCGAACAGGGTGCCCCGGTCATAGACCAGATTGAATTCAACATAACGACCGCGCCGGTATCGCTGGAAGGTCTTTTCCTGCTCCCCGTATCGAGTTTCCTTGCGGCGTTCCACGATCGGCAGATAGGCTGGCAGGTAGTGGCCGCCTACGCTTTGCATAAATGAAAAACAGCGTTCAAAACCGCCCTCGTTCAGGTCATCGAAAAACAGGCCGCCGATGCCGCGCGCCTCGTCGCGGTGTTTGAGATAGAAGTACTCATCACACCATTTTTTAAAGCGTGGGTACACGTCATCACCGAAGGGGATACAGGCTTCCCGCGCCTGTTGATGCCAGTGCACGGCATCTTCCTCGAAGCCGTAGTACGGTGTCAGGTCAAAGCCGCCTCCAAACCACCAGACCGGGTCTGCACCCTCTTTTTCCGCTATAAAGAAGCGTACATTGGCATGTGATGTGGGGATGTACGGGTTGTGCGGGTGGATTACCAGTGATACGCCCATTGCCTGGAAACCCCGCCCTGCCAGTTCCGGTCGTGCCGCAGTGGCGGATGGTGGCAACTGTGTGCCGTAAACATGGGAGAAGTTGACGCCGGCTTTTTCAAAAACAGTACCGCCTTCCATGACTCTTGAACGACCACCTCCACCTTCATCACGAGACCAGCTATCTTCAAAAAACTGTTTCGTGCCGTCGATCTTTTCAAGGGCTGAACAAATGCTGTCCTGCAACTTCAGCAGGTATTCACGCACCTGTCCTGACTGTTCATTAACAGTATTTTTTTCTGTCATTATCGATTTATTGCCGGTTCGAGGAATTTATTGTTGCCACAGAGGGCACAGAGTACACAGAGAATTTAAAAATGCAGTATTTATTGCTCTGTGCCCTCTGTGGCATATTAAAGCGAATTTAGCGGTTACGCAGGATTTTACCGGAGATTCCGTCGCGTATTTCGCTGGGCCGGCCGCTACCGCAGTCCCCGTGCAGGATGTAGTCCAGCTGGCCGTTGAATGCCTTGCGCACTGCCAGGGGGTTGTTTGCCGGACGTTTGCCGTGCAGATTGGCGCTGGTTGAAACCAGCGGGCCGCCCCACCGCTTGCAGAGCGCTGCGGCAACCGGGTGCCTCGTGATGCGGATGGCGAGACTGTTGTGCTTGCCAGATAGCCATGCAGGCACCGCGGGGAGGCACGGCAGCACCCAGGTGGTCGGTGCAGGCCCGGTTTTTGCAACGCGTTTTTTTACTGCGGGCGTCAGCGGCAAAAGCAGGGGTTCCAATTGTGCAAAACTGCTGCCAAGCAGGACCAGGCCTTGCTGGATGTCGCGTTGTTTCAGCGCCAGCAGGTGCAGGACGGCCGCACCGTTGAACGGATCACAGCCGAGACCGTATACCGTTTCAGTGGGATAGGCAATTATCCCGCCGTCTTCAAGTTGGCGTACTGCCTCCCGGATTTTCCAGTTCACGTGCCGCTGGTTTCCTTCTCTGCTTTTGGTATCGGCTCATCCCAGGGCTCGAGGAATTTACACTCTTGCTGCGGGCAAACGCGCTGGGTGCCGGACCGCTTGGTGGTTTTGATGGATGTGATTGGCCAGTGACACTGTGGGCAGGGTTGTGCCAGTGGCATGTTCCAGATTGCATATTCGCATTCCGGGTAGCGTTCACAGGAAAAGAATATTTTCCCGCGGCGGGATTTGCGTTTCAGGATATTGCCTTTTTTACACTGTGGGCATTGCACACCGGTGTCTTCCGGTTTTTCCAGCGGCTCGATATATTTGCAGTCCGGGTAGCTGCTGCAACCGATAAATTTTCCGTAACGCCCGGAACGAATAATCAGGTCCGATTCGCACTCGGGACATTTGCGTCCTTCAACAACTTCCGGTTCCCCGTTACCACGCTCATCATCAACGTTACGGGTGTAGTCGCAATCCGGATAACCGCTGCAACCGATGAATCGACCACGTCGACCAAGGCGGATATTAAGCGGCTTTTCGCACTTGGGGCATTTTTCATCAGTGGCCTCGGTGGTGACATCCTCGCGTTTGACACTGGTTTCCTTGTCATCGACCAGGTGCTTGAAAGGCTGCCAGAATTCTTTCATCAGCGGCACCCATTGTTTTTCACCGCGTGCAACAGCATCCAGTTCGTCTTCCAGCGTGGCTGTAAAGTCATAATCCACGTACTTGGTGAAGTGTTCGGTCAGAAACTTGCTGACCACGCGCCCTACATCAGTAGGATAAAAACGTTTTTTCTCCAGTGTTACATACTCACGCGCCTGCAGGGTTGAGATAATGGTGGCATAGGTTGAGGGTCGCCCGATTCCATATTCTTCCAGTGTCTTCACCAGGCTGGCTTCTGAAAAGCGTGGTGGTGGCTCGGTAAAGTGCTGGTCGGCGCGAATCTCATTCAGCGTGCAGCTGTCACCCTTCTCAAGGGGCGGTAACATGCTTTCATCGCTGCCCCCCTTTTTGTCGTCTTCGTCTTCCTTGTATACCGCCATAAACCCCGGATCGACTACGGTAGAGCCGGTGGAACGTAAACGGTTGCCATCGCCACAGTTAAAATCGACGCTGACGGTGTTTATGCTTGCATGAATCATCTGGCAGGCAATCGTGCGCTTCCAGATCAGGTCATACAGTTTGAGTTGTTCGGCGCTCAGGTACTTTTTGATTTCATCCGGCGTATTGCACGGAGAAGTCGGGCGTATGGCTTCATGTGCTTCCTGTGCATTCTTGGCCTTGGTTTTATAAGTGCGCACCTCATCAGGCAATGCATCCTTACCATAGCGACCTGTTATGAACTCACGCAACTCGGCCAGTGCTTCATCGGCAAGGTTTCCCGAGTCGGTACGCATGTAGGTAATCAGGCCGACTGATTCGCCGCCGA
>DAOVYA010000020.1 GCA_030635865.1 Gammaproteobacteria bacterium
ACGGCGGCCAATCAGGCGGCAGTTGCGAAACAGCCTGCGCACATCTTCCGGGGTCGCATCTGTTGCGATATCGAAGTCTTTTGGCTCACGCCCCAGTAACAGGTCACGCACACCGCCACCCACCAGGTGCGCCTGGTAACCGGAATCCTTTAATCGATATAACACCTTCAGCGCATTGGGGCTGATATTGCCGCGGGAGATCGAATGCTCCGCCCGGGTGATAATGTCGGGTTCGGTGTGGGTCTGGATACTTCCTGTTTTGCTCACTGTATATGCTTGTAGATGGAAAGGTTGGGCGTATAATACCACCGCTTCCCGGCCCTGTGCTGCTCCCTTCGTCTAGTGGTTAGGACACTGGCCTCTCACGCCGGTAACAGGGGTTCGAGTCCCCTAGGGAGCGCCATTTTCATGATGTTCACAGCTTTTCTGCCCGGTCAAACACTTATTCAGTCAAGGAAACCCTGGCCGGCGTAAAAATATTGTATGGACAAACCTGACAACACACCCGATTACAAACCGGCCGGCCTGCTTGTCCGCCTGGTCGCGATGTTCTATGACGCCCTGCTACTGCTCTCGGCATTGCTGATCGCAACGGCAATCGTATTATTGGTTACCAGGGGCAACTTGCACACACACAACCCTTTCTTCAGGACCATGCTGTTCCTGATCTGCTTTTCATTCTATGCCTGGTTCTGGTTGCATGGCGGTCAAACCCTGGGCATGCGCGCATGGAAACTGCGCGTACAAAATATAGATGGACGTCCCATCACCATCTGGCAGGCCCTGTTGCGTTTCCTGGTAGCGATCCCCTCATTCGCATTTGCCGGGCTGGGCTTCCTGTGGATGCTGGTCGACAAGGACAAAATGACCTGGTACGACCGGTTCTCGGAATCGGTGATTGTCAGGCTGCCGAAATAGAATCATATCTTTCGAATCGCACGAATACCGATCACCATGAAGAGTAAACTTGGCGCTAAAGTGGCCAATAGCGGGTTCATTGCATACACCTGCCCCATCTGGGTGGAAATCTGGCTGACCACGTAAAATCCGAACCCGACCAGGATACCGATAAAAATACGTTGCCCCGAGGTGACGGAACGCATGCCCCCGAAGACGAAGGGTACGGATACAAGCAACATTACCAGCGAGGCAACCGGGGTCATCAAGCGCCCCCAGAAGGCATAACGGTACTGCCCTGTATCAAGACCATTCTCCTCGAGATAATCAACCAGCTGGGCGATCGCGACAACCGACATGGTCTGCGGCTTCAGCACGACCACGCTCAGCAACTCGGGTGTTACCAGCGTCTGCCGCTCCAGCTGCTCCATGCGCTGCACCTCTACATGGTCATCGCGAAACTGTGTCTGCTCGACATCAAGCAACTGCCAGACATCATCGCTATAATTCGCCTGCGCAGCAGTCACGATCCCGGACAGACTGTTATCACTGTCGAATTCATATATCGTGAGACCGGCCAGCTTTTCGTCGGTGAGGATCTTCACTACATTGATGTAATAGTTACCATCGCGCACCCACAGGCCCTGTGTGCCCAAAAAGCTGACACTCTTGTTGGTGGCTGCCGCCCGCAATTTTTGACCATAGTGTTCAGCCGATGGTGCAACCAGCTCACCAATCATAATAACCACGACCAGCATCAGTACGCCCGCCTGCAGGACCGACCTCACAATGCGCCAGACCGGGACACCACTTGCGCGTATTGCAACCAGCTCGCTGTTGGCTGCCAGCATACTCAAGCCAATCAGGCTGCCAAGCAACGCGGCCATCGGAAACAACTCGTATAAACTTTGCGGTGTAGTCAGGGCAACATACTGGAACATTTTCCAAAGGGTGTAGGTGCCCACACCAACCTTGTCCAGCTGACCAATGATATTAAAGAAAATATCCAGGCCCAGGATAACCAGTAGTGCAATCCCTGTACCTGCCACAATCGCCAGTCCGATATACCGGTCCAGGATCTTCATGCAAAACGCCCGAAACGACTGACAAGCCGGTCTGTGTTTAGCAGGATCAGGGCCAGGATGACCGCCAATACCGGCACCCACCACAGGCCTATCGACGCCGGCACAGTACCCTTTTCTACCCACACCTTTGCGGCACCCAGCAGGTTGTAATAGACCACGAACAGCAGGATGGCCATCACCAGGCGTCCATAATGACCCTGTCGCGGCGAGGATTTACACAGGGGCACCGAGAGAAACAGCAGCACCATGACCGACAGCGGCATTGCAAGACGCCATTGCAGTTCGGCACGCCTTTCTGGGTCGCTCGAACCGACAAGCCGTGCTGTTGGCGTGGCGACTAACTTGGACGATGCCTTCCGCACTCCCGGCAAATCGATACGTATGCCATATTCCCTGAACTTCATAATCCGGTAATTTTTCATGCCGGGTCTGCCTTCATAGCGGTAACCATCGACCAGGACCAGGTAATTATCGCCGCTCTTTTCATCCCGTCTCCGGTAGGCAGACTTTGCTTTTATCACCTGCTGGTTCTTGCTTTCATCGAACCTGTCACGAACAACAATAAACAGGTTCTCCATCTGCTGCCTGTCATCTGACAATCGTTCAGCATAAAATGTCAGGCGACCACTTTGTATAGCATTGAAACGACCCGCGCCCAGTACCGTGAGATCTGCCCGCTGCTCAGCCTCCGCCCTCAACTGCAGACTCATGCCCTCGACTGCAGGGCTGACATAAAGCGACAGCCAGCCGAGCAAGACAGCAACCACCGCACCAAACGTCAGCAGGGGCTTGTAAATATGGAGAGGCCCTACACCGCAGGCTGACATCACGGTCATTTCATTATCGCGATACATGCGGCCCAGCCCGATAATCACTCCCAGCGCAAGGGCAAACGGAACCACATGCACCAGGTACCAGACCATCTTCAGCCCCAGCAGCTTGAACACCACGCTACCCGGAATTTCACCAGCCGCCGCGTCACCCAGGTAACGCACCAGCCGATTACTGACAAGAATCAGCCACAGGATAACGGTCACGACCAGCCAGCCATGAATCACTTCCCTTAGCAGGTAACGATCAAAAATGCGGATCATTGTTATCGGGCCTGATTGGCGGCATGAAAATCATGCCTGCTTCCAGTACACTCCCCTGTCATGCTGATGCCTGCGACAGGCATCAATCAGGAATGCGGCTACCGTATAACACATGGCCTGCGAACTGCAATCACAACCACCATCATATAAAGGACGTTGCATGAAATTTACTATCAAGAGCGAGAAACCGGCAGAAGCCAGGACTGGATGCGTCATCCTTGGAGTTTTCGAGAAACACAAGCTGTCTCCTGCCGCAGCCCGGTTTGACAAGGCGGCCGGGGGGCTGCTGACCAGGCTTGTGAAGGATGGCGAAATCGATGGCACATGCGGGAAAACGCTCATCATCCACTACCCGGAAGGTGCTCTGTGTGACCGGGTTATGCTCGTCGGGTGCGGCAAGGAAGGTGAATTCAATGAAGAATGCTTCTGCAAGGCGGTCTCGAGTACGGCTAAAGCGGCCAATGCCTGCGGCGCAACAGATGCAGTCAGTTACCTGGCCGAATTGAAGGTTAACAAACGGGATGGCTACTGGAAAATTCGTACCCTTGTGGAAAAAACAGAGAGCACCCTGTTTAAACCGAACGGTCTGAAAAGCAGCAAAAACAAAAACAGGAAACCACTACGCAGCCTCGGCATTCATCCCGGCAGAACTGACGGGAAACAGGCTGCCAGGGCACTGAAAGATGGCAAGGCCCTTGCTGGTGGCGTTGAACTGGCCCGCACCCTGGGCAATCTGCCGGGTAACATTTGCACCCCCTCCTACCTCGCTGCCCAGGCACGCAAACTGGGCAGGGCCTGGAAGACAATAAAAACCAGCGTGCTGGAAGAAGCCGCCATGAAAAAACTTGGCATGGGCTCCCTGCTGTCGGTCTCGCGCGGCAGTGTGGAACCGGCAAAACTGATCACCCTGGAATACAGCGGCGGCAAAAAAGGCAGCAAGCCAGTAGTACTGGTCGGCAAGGGCGTCACCTTCGACTCGGGCGGCATTTCCCTGAAACCGGGCGCAGCCATGGATGAAATGAAGTTCGACATGTGCGGTGCTGCCAGTGTGCTCGGTACCCTGCAGGCCTGCGCAGAGATGAAAATCAAGCTGAATGTCGTCGGTGTCATCCCGACAACGGAAAATCTGCCGAGCGACAAGGCAACGAAACCGGGTGATGTCGTGACCAGCATGTCCGGGAAGACCATCGAGATACTGAATACCGATGCAGAGGGACGCCTGATACTGTGCGATGCCCTCACCTATTGCAGGAAATTCAAACCCGAGGTGGTGGTTGATATCGCCACCCTCACCGGCGCCTGCGTGGTTGCCCTGGGTCATCACACGGCCGCGGTTCTCAGTAACGATGACGAGCTTGCAGAGGAGTTAATGACAGCTGGCAAGACGGCAACTGACCGCGCCTGGCAAATGCCCCTGTGGGACGTGTACCAATCAGCCCTTGACAGTAACTTTGCCGACATCGCCAACATCGGTGGACGTGCCGGCACAATCACTGCCGCCTGTTTCCTGTCACGTTTCACGAAGGATTACCGTTGGGCGCACCTGGACATTGCAGGTGTGGCCTGGAAGTCCGGCAAGGCAAAAGGGGCTACCGGCAGGCCGGTACCACTACTGACACAGTTCCTGCTGGATCGCTGCGCAGCCAGATGACCGAAATCGACTTCTATGTACTAAAGGACAAGGCGTCACAGGCGGGTATGCAGTTCACCTGTCGTCTCGCGGAAAAGATCTTCAAGGAAGGCCACGAGGTGTATATCAATACCGCCTCCGAGCAACAACTCAGGCAGCTGGATGACCTGATGTGGAGCTTCCGCCAGGGAAGTTTCCTGCCACATGCTGTATATATAAGTAACGATCCGGGAACCACGCCAATCCTGCTTGGACATGCAACAGAACCGGATGGGCCCAGTGATGTGCTGGTCAACCTGGCTGAAGACATACCTGCGTTTTTCAGCCGCTTCAGCCGGGTAACTGAACTGGTATCAGGCGATCAAACGCAACGCGATGCTGCGCGTACACGTTACAAGTTCTATAAGGACCGTGGTTATACAGTAAGGTCACACCAGCTATGACACACACTGGAGAACTTGTTCTCGATGAAGAAGGCATCCCGGTATTGACGGACATCGTGCGCGATGATGATGAACCGGAGCCTGCAGACTCGCGCCTGGCCAACCGGGTGTCGGAAATGGCGCCCCAGGAGATTGCCGATGAACTGCTGGGTAGTGATGCGTTCCGCAGGCACCTGGAGGAAGTCGCTGCAACGCTGAGCCGCAACGTCTGCCAGCAAATGGAACAGGCCTTACAGCCCATCCTCGAAGATGCCATTACCCAGGCACTGAATGACAGTAATACGACCTCGTATGAAACTGTTCGCCAGCAACTTGAGTCCTCCCTGCCCGAACTGGTCGTCGAGGCCCTGCAGGAATCAGGCGACACCCCTGAATAAGTCAGACCAGGGAATATGCCCTGACCATGGGGCTGCTTCAGGTATAATTACCCGCTTTGGGCCAATCGGCCACGCCTGACAGAATAACGCTAGCAATGGAAAAGACCTACAACCCGCACGCCATCGAACAGCACTGGTACGAAACCTGGGAGCAAGAAGGGTACTTTGCACCTTCCGGTGAGGGCGAGCCCTTTTGCATCATGATCCCGCCGCCGAATGTTACCGGCAGCCTGCACATGGGACACGCCTTCCAGGACACCCTGATGGATGCGTTGACCCGCTACCATCGCATGCGCGGTGACAACACCCTGTGGCAGCCCGGCACCGACCATGCGGGCATTGCACCCCAGATGGTGGTGGAACGGCAACTCAACAGTGATGATCTGACCCGGCATGATCTTGGCCGCGAGAAATTTATCAAGCGCATCTGGGAATGGAAACATGAATCCGGCGGGACCATTACCCGGCAGCTGCGGCGCATGGGTTCATCCGTGGACTGGAGCCGTGAACGCTTCACCATGGACGAGGGCCTGTCACAGGCCGTCAGGGAAACCTTTGTTCGCCTCTATGAAGAAGGCCTGATCTACCGTGGCAAACGCCTGGTAAACTGGGACCCGGTTCTGCACACCGCAGTCTCCGATCTTGAAGTGATTTCCGAAGAGGAAAACGGCCACCTCTGGTACATGCGCTATCCGCTGGCAGATGGTTCCGGCCACCTGGTGGTTGCCACAACGCGACCCGAAACCATGCTTGGCGACGCGGCGGTCGCCGTGCATCCCGATGACGAACGCTACCAGTCATTGATCGGCAAGCATATCCGACTGCCGTTGACGGACCGTGAGATTCCCGTCATCGCGGATGATTATGTAGACCCGGAATTCGGAACCGGTTGCGTAAAAATCACACCCGCCCATGATTTTAATGACGCTGAAATGGGCAAGCGGCACGACCTGCCTGTTATCAATATTCTCACCGTGGATGCCTGTATCAATGATGAAGCCCCGGGCCGCTACGGCGGCATGGACCGCTACGAGGCACGTAAACAGATCGTTGCCGACCTCGAGACACAGGGCCTGCTGGAAAAGATAGATGACCATAAGCTCATGGTGCCACGCGGTGACCGCTCCGGTGCCGTGGTTGAACCGTTCCTGACGGACCAGTGGTTTGTAAAAATAGCCCCGCTGGCGGAACCTGCCATCAGGGCGGTCGAGGATGGCAGTATTAAATTTGTGCCGGACAACTGGAAGAACACCTATTTTGAATGGATGCGCAATATCCAGGACTGGTGTATTTCACGCCAGATCTGGTGGGGACATCGAATACCGGCCTGGTATGACGAGGCAGGAAATATCTACGTCGGACGCACTGAAATAGAGGTGCGTGAGAAATACGGCCTGGGTGATGAACTTTTCCTGCACCAGGATGAGGATGTGCTCGACACCTGGTTCTCCTCTGCACTCTGGCCATTCAGCACGCTGGGCTGGCCTGAAAAAACAGACGCCGTTAATACCTTCTACCCGACCAGCGTACTGGTCACCGGTTTCGATATCATTTTCTTCTGGGTCGCCCGCATGATCATGATGGGGCTCAAGTTCACTGGTGAAGTCCCGTTCCGGGAGGTCTATATCCACGGACTGGTACGTGATGCGCATGGACAGAAAATGTCCAAGTCCAAGGGCAACGTACTCGACCCGATCGACCTGATCGACGGCATCGAACTGGAAGCACTGGTTGCCAAACGACGTGCCGGGCTGATGCAGCCAAAGATGGCCGACAGGATTGAAAAGATCACCCGCAAGGATTTCCCGGATGGCATACCGGCCTTCGGTACCGATGCGCTGCGTTTTACCTTTGCCGCCCTCGCCTCCACCGGCCGTGACATCAATTTCGACCTGGGACGGATTGAGGGTTACCGGAATTTTTGTAACAAATTATGGAATGCAGCCCGCTATGTGCTGATGAACACCGAAAACCAGGACTGTGGCCAGGGCGGTGCCGGGGTGGTACTGAATGATGCCGACCGATGGATTATCAGCTTGCTGCAGCAAACCGAACAGGCGGTGATCGAGGCCATCGAGAACTACCGGTTTGACCTCGCGGTGCAGGCCATTTACACCTTCATCTGGGACGAATACTGTGACTGGTACCTGGAACTCTCGAAACCGGTATTGGCCGACCCGGACAGTGATGCCGGGGCGCTACGGGGCACACGCAGGACCCTGGTCAGGGTAATGGAAACCATATTACGGCTGATCCATCCACTGGCCCCGTTCATCAGCGAGGAAATCTGGCAACGCATGGCACCGCTTGCCGGTGTTGATGGAAAAACCATCATGCGACAACCCTACCCATCCCCTGAAAGTGACAAGATCGATCAGGCATCGCTGGAGGAGATCAACTGGGTCAAGGATTTCATAATTGGTGTGCGCAAGATTCGCAGCGGCATGAATATCGATCCCCGCAAACTGTTACCGGTTCTGCTGCAAGATGGTTCGGAAACAGACAGGGAACGACTGGACAGAAACCGGCATTACCTCGAAAGCGTGGGTCGTGTTGAAACCGTTACCTGGCTGGAAGAAAAAGAAACAGCACCGGAGTCTTCTACAGCGCTGGTCGGTGAAATGAAATTACTGATCCCGCTTGCAGGACTGATCGACAAGGAAAGCGAAATCCAGCGGCTGATAAAAGAACTTGAGAAAAAGGCGAATGAACTGGATCGCTGCGAGAAGAAACTTCTGAACCCGGGTTTTGTAGACAAGGCCCCTGCTGCAGTCGTTGAGAAGGAACGCGCACGCGCGGCTGAACTCAGTTCAGCAATCAATAATCTGGAAGGCCAAAAAGAAAAAATCCAGGCACTGTGAGCCAATCCCTGCGTTGCACGAAAGCTAGCCCGTATTTCTCACGGGTGGCGAGGTGATTGCGCAGAGATTTGGGTTCACAGGGAATTTTCTGAGGGAGTGGAATACTGACCGTATTCCCGACTGAAGATAATTTTCTGTGGATTCAAAGATCAAGTGAGGACTCGTCAATCCCGTGAGAAATGCGGGCTAGACGCCTGCCATTTTCATAACGAGACTGACTACCACCCAGATCGTCAAAACAAAAACGACTGTCATGATCAAACCGATCACGATGTACTGCGAAGGCTTCCCATGAGTGAAGTCTTCTTCACGCTTGCGGTTGCTCTGCACGCCAAACATACTCGCCAATACGCTTCCCAGCACATCAAGAAATGAGGGTGTCTTTGCCATATCATTCTCCCTTGATCCATTAACAATTCCTTTATCCTGTTGCGCGGCTATTTTACCGGGCATGTAATTTGCCGCAAGCGAGGGCGCCCGCGAAGGGTTAACAGGCAATTCATGCAAGGCAAGAACGCGCTGCCAGCAAGCAGCAACCCCCCGGATGCCGGCATTTTCCATGGCGACTCAAATGTCCTCAACAAATATCCATTTCTGCCGATATCTTTACTTGCCGGATAACAGAGTGTGTTTTCCAGATATATCCAATAGTTACATAACGTTACTGATTGATGGCATGAGGCATCGGGAATGGTCAGGGACTGAGCATGAAGATCTTCATTGTGAATATTTATTATCGGTGAGAGAGAACTCAAATGGCAACAATCCTGATTATTGATGACCAGCTTACCAGCCGCCAGATCCTGCAACAGCTGGTCAGTACGCTTGAGCGAAACCTCAATGTAGAGGCCTTCGCGAACCCGGTCGAGGCGCTGGAGTGGAAAGTAAAAAATACCGTCGATCTTGTACTGGTTGATTACAAGATGCCGGAAATGAATGGTATCGAGTTCATCAGGAAATTCCGTACCAACCCTGCATACGCGCATATCCCCGTCATCATGGTGACATCCATTGAAGATATCAACGTACGTTACGAGGCACTGGAGGCAGGCGCTACCGACTTCCTGATGAAACCGGTCGACCACCACGAATGTCGAGCCCGTTGCCGCAACCTCCTGACCCAGTGTCAGCAATACAAAATAATCAGTGACCGATCACGCTGGCTTGAACGTCGCGTCGCCGAGGCTACCAGTGAGATCAGGCTACGCGAACGTGAAACCCTCCTCCGTCTTGCAAGGGCCGGAGAATATCGTGACGAGGAAACCGGCAACCATATTATTCGTATGGCCAAGTACTCCCGTCTCATAGCAGAACGACTGGAATTCTCTGAAGCCGATGCAGAAGTCATCGAAATGTCTGCGCCCATGCATGACATCGGAAAGATCGGCATCAGGGACGGCATCCTGCTCAAACCCGGGAAACTTACTACAGAAGAATTCGAAGTCATGAAAGACCACACCATGATCGGCTATGAAATCCTGAAAGACAGCCCATCAAAATACCTGCAGATGGGCGCCATAATTGCACTCAGTCACCATGAAAAATTCGATGGAACAGGCTATCCCTATGGCAAGAAAGGTGAAGAAATTCCAATTGAGGCGCGTATTGTTGCAGTCGCTGATGTCTATGACGCACTGGTATCAGAGCGCCCGTATAAAAACGCCTGGTCCATGCAGGCCGCGATCGAATACATGGAAAGCCACAGTGGCAAACACTTTGACCCGGAATGTTTTGCAGCCTTTAAATCCCAACTCGACAAAATAGCAAAGATTCAGGGCATGTTGCCGGATGCGCCGCTGGCAAATACTCAATAAAGCCCTCACTACCTTACAATCCCCCTGATACTGGCTACTGCCTGGTAGTGTGTTATGGGTTACACTTTGCCTGATTCTCACAAGCATTGCCCCGTGACTCAACCTGATTACACAGATACCAAATGGGAACCCATAACAAAGAAATCAGCGACAAGCTCGCCAGCGAGGGCATTTTTGGTCCGGGAAGCGATGAACTGGCTAACCATGAGCGTCATCTGACCCGCTTCTTTGAGCGGGAATACAAGCGCCTGTCAGAAAACCCGGTTTCACTTGAGTCACTAGGGATATCGACGGACCAGGGCCCTATGATGGAAGATACTGAAGCCCTGATGGATAGTCATTACGACGAGCGGCCAGAATTCTTCGCAAGTTTTCTTGATAGTCGTTATCAGGCCTATTCAATGGCCTACTATGGTGACACCCCCGATATAATTCGCACCTCAACAGCATCCCTTGAAGAAGCCCAACGGGCCAAGTTTGCGCTGATTGCTGAACGCGCAAAGATTGAAGGCCATGAACGCATTCTTAACATCGGTTGTGGATTTGGCTCACTTGAGACCTACCTGTTACAGGAATTTCCCAATCTTGAGATTGTTGGCATTACCCCTAGTGCCATACAAATTGAACATCTGAGACAACGTATGAAAGACTCTTTAGACTCATTAGGTAGTGGTCGCTTTACCTTAGTTGAAGAGACATTCGAACAACTATCGGATGAGAGCATCATTTCAGATAAATTTGATCTTGTAATTTCTATCGGCACATTAGAACACTCGCTGAACATGAGGGCTATACTGACACGTATAAGCTCGTTACTTAAGCCAAAGGGAAGGACTTTCCACCATTTCATAACTTCAGAGCTTTCAATTCCACAGTTTCTAGATCCAACTAAAACTCGAATCGGAATCTATTTTCCTGGTGGAAGAGTCTGGCCTCATGACGAATTCTCTCGCCATACAGACCATTTCGACCTGGAAAGAAGCTGGTTTGTAAATGGGCTTAACTACTGGCGTACGCTGGACGAATGGCACAGGCGTTACTGGGAAAACATCCCTTCCCTGTACAAATCGGTTTTTGATACCACGGCCATCGCCCACTGGAATGAGTACTTTTCGCTCTGCAAGGCAGTCTTCGCACCCATGGAAGGTAATTTCTACGGTAACAGTCACTACCTGTTTAGAAAGCCCGGTTAATTATCTGTCGGGAGCCCAGGATTTCAGTGCTATGACGGCATTCAGTCCGCCAAAGGCAAATGAATTGGACAGGGCTACAGCAACCGGTGCCTCCCGTGACTTGTTTGGCACGTAGTCCAGATCACAGCCCTCGCCCGGCCCTGTGAAATTGGCAGTTGGAGGGATCTGGTTGTTATGGACACTCAGTACTGTCGCTACCATTTCCAGTGCGCTGGCGGCCCCCAGCGCATGACCGTGCATCGACTTGGTTGAAGAAACAGCCAATGAGCCTGCATATTTTCCGAATACGCGATGCAAAGCCTCAGTCTCGGCCAGATCATTGGCAATCGTCCCGGTACCGTGCGCATTGATATAGTCCACTGCATCGGAAGACACCTCTGCATCATCCAGTGCACGCCTGATTGCAACAGCAATGCCTTCAACATCCGGTCGGGTGATGTGACCTGCATCCGAGGACATCCCGGAACCGGCGAGTTCAGCATAAATACGCGCACCACGCTGGCTTGCATGGCTTTCGGATTCAAGCACCAGCATGCCGGCCCCTTCTCCCAGCACCATCCCTGAGCGGTCTTTCGAGAATGGGCGGCAGGTATCGCTTGAGACAACCCGCAACGCCTCCCAGGACTTCAGCAGACCATAGGTGAATGGAGCATCGGTTCCTCCAACCAGGGCAACATCCACCAGCCCCGACTGTATCATCATGCGACCCTGAATTATCGCATGGGCGCCTGATGCACATGCACTCGCAATCGAGAAAACCGGGCCCTTGATGCCAATCTGCTGACTGACCATGCTGGCCGCAGCACTGGGCATTCCCTTGGGAATGGTCAGCGGGTGGACTCGCAGACGCCGCTCTTTATAGAGCTTGGCATACGTTTCTTCATCAGTCTGCTTGCCGCCACAACCGGTCCCGATGATGGACGCTGCTTTCGCCAGGGCTGCACTGCCTGCAGCAAACCCGGCATCCTCTACCGCTTCTCGTGCCGCCAGTATTGCGAACTGCGAGAAACGATCAAGTAATGGAAGGACATCCCCAGGAAAATGTTGCTCCGGCTGGTACCCTTCCAGCCTGGAACCCGTGTTAATTTTTACATCGCTCGCAATACCAGTCAGTGGCTTGATGGATGAACGCCCCTGGCAGAGGGCATCCCAGAACGCTGCTACACCGATACCATGTCCGGATACACAGCCAAGACCAGTAATGACAACCCGGTCTGTCATTGGGGATTATTCTTATCCAGCAATTGTTCCAGTTG
>DAOVYA010000093.1 GCA_030635865.1 Gammaproteobacteria bacterium
AGGCTGAACTTCCATGTCGAAACGGCGGGCTGTCTGAAACAGGCGCAGTAACACATTACCGAACGAGATTTCCTTCAGTGGCTTTTCGAAGATCGGTTCACAAACAGTCCGGATGGCAGACTCGAATTCATCCACCCGGGTACCCGATGGCACCCATTCCGATTCAACATGCAGTTCCGCGACGCGCCGGTAGTCGCGGTTAAAAAATGCCATGAAATTTTCGGCCAGGTAGCGCTGGTCGACCGGGTTTAATGTTCCCATGATGCCGAAGTCAACGGCCTTGTAGCGGCCATCATGACCGACAAAAAGATTGCCCGGGTGCATGTCGGCATGAAAAAAATTGTGACGGAAGACCTGCGTGAAGAAGATCTCGACGCCGCGCTCGGACAGGGTTTTCAGGTCAATGCCATTGGCGCGCAGTGCATCGATATCACTGATCTGTATACCGCTGATTCGCTCCATTACCATGATGTTTGTGCGGCAATGTGGCCAATAGACTTCCGGTACATAGAGAACATTTGTATCACTGAAATTGCGCCGCAGCTGTGAGGCATTGGCAGCTTCACGCAGCAGGTCCAGCTCGTCATACAGTTGCTTTTCGAACTCGGCGACGACCTCGCACAGGTGCAGCCGGTGTCCCGGTTTCCAGTAACGCTCGGTCATGCGCGCGATAGTATGCAAGAGCATGATATCGCGGGTGATGTATTGCCGGATCTTCGGGCGCAGTACCTTGATAACAACTTCGGTTCCGTCCAGCAGTTGCGCGGTATGCACCTGCGCAATGGAGGCAGCTGCCAGCGGGGTTTCCTGGAAATTCCGGAAGACACTGTCGATCGGTTTTCCATAGGCCGTTTCGATGAGTTCCCTGGCCTGATTCCCCGGGAACGGGGGTACACGGTCCTGCAGGCGTTCAAGTTCTTCGGCAATATCATCCGGCAACAGATCCTGGCGGGTTGACAGTATCTGCCCGAACTTCACATAAATCGGTCCCAGTTCCTCGATTGCCTTGCGAATACGTACCCCGCGTGGTCCACGCTTGCGCGGTATCCAGTTCCAGGGTGCGATGTAGTAAAGAATCCGGAATGGACGGAACAGGTGGGTCGCCAGAATAATTTCATCGAGTCCATGGCGCACCAGTACAAAATTAATGTGTACCAGGCGGAAGATTTGTGCGGGTTTGATCACGCTTACTGACCGGGCTTGCTGTCCAGTGTGTCTTGCAGGCGCTTGATGTGTGCTTCCAGGCGTTCCACATCCATGCCGATCCGGCTTACCCCTGTGCTGAAATTTTCAGTTTCAACCCGGGATGGCAAGACGCGTAATTCTTCCTGCAGGTATTCACTGATGTCCTGTTCGATTGTTGTACGGCTATGCCGTAGTATATTTCGCGCATGTCGCGAGGCATTGCCCAGCTGGTGTGCAATGAAGTCGCCGGTCAGTTTTGACAGCTGCTCCTCCCAGTCGATATCCATCTCATCGAGTATTGCCTTGAAGGCCTGACCGGTCTCAACATCACCTTCAATAAGCACTTCTCCCGAGAACAGTGTTCCCCCGGTGTTACTGCCCAGCCCCAACTGAGCCATTCCCAGTGGTGTGCCACGCAATACGGTGTTTGCTTCGCCTTCGAACCGGTCTGTCAAGCGGATGCCCTGTTCACCCGGCAGGATAAACAGTTTTAGATCAAGGCCGCGTAGTTCAAGGGCGATGCATTGTCCGTACAGTTGTGCCATGCGTGCACCGGCATCCGGATCCAGGCGCAGGTAGCGATTGATCGCGGACTCAAAACCGGAAATGATAGCCGATGGCAGTTTCATTGTGTTTCCCCTGCCAGCAGTGTATCGCAAAACAGGTCCGCTACCCCGGGAGAAAGATAACCGAACAGCATGCACGCCAGCATCAAAACTTGTAGCCCCTATGGATGGCAACAATGCCGCCGCTCAGGTTGTGATAGCCGCAGTCCTCGAAGCCGGCCTGTTCCATCATACCTTGTAGCGCATCCTGGTCCGGGTGCATGCGGATCGACTCGGCGAGGTAGCGGTAACTGTTCTCATCTTTTGCAATCAAGCGCCCCAGTTCTGGCAGTACCTTGAATGAATAAAAATCATAGGCCGGTTTCAGTGCACTGGCGGGTTTTGAGAATTCCAGTACGAGCAGGCAGCCACCAGGACGCAGCGTGTGGAACATGGAATCCAGAGCGCGTTGTATGTTGGTGACATTGCGCAGGCCGAAAGCAATGGTTACCAGGTCGAAATGGTTGTCGGGGAACGGTAACTGTTCAGCGTTTGCGAGGACAAAGCTGACGTTACCGGTTACACCCTTGTCGATCAGTTGCGAGCGCCCGTTTGCCAGCATCGCGGCGTTGATGTCAGACAGTACCACGTGCCCGGTATTGCCAACTTCGGGTGCAATCAGGCGGGCCAGGTCTCCGGTGCCACTGGCGAGGTCGAGTACCAGTTGTCCCGGCCTGAGTCCGGCCATGTTGATTGCAAAACGTTTCCACAGTCGGTGGATGCCGAACGACATCAAGTCGTTCATCAGGTCATAGTCGTCTGCAACGGAATCGAATACTTCCCGTACATGCCGCGATTTTTCCTTCACGGGGACATCATGAAAACCGAAATGTGTGGTTTTGTCTGGCATATGAGACTTTTCTAAATAATCCTTTATGAATCTACCGCAGGGGCGCCGGAAATCCTAGATGGTTGTTCATAAACACTGTAATTTTTCTCGCAAAGCTTCCGCTCCTGCTTACGCCCCTTACCTACATCCCTGTAGGCAAAGACGCAAAGGGCGCCAAGAAAGAAATTATGAACAAGCTTTTATGCCAGGAGTGTATAACTTTGCGATCTTGGCGTCTTTGCGAGAGTTATTCATTCTGGATGTAAACTAATTTGTCTATTGTCGTTTGTGGCCGGCGGCTTCCAGTTTTTGTAAATACTCCTGCCAGTACTTGTCCTTGTTTTTACCCATGTCATAGAGCGTTTCCCAGGAATAGATACCGGTATCGTGGCCATCGTCAAAAGATGGCTGTATGGCATAGTTGCCGACCGGGTCAATTGTGTTGATTACAACGTTTTCCTTGCCCAGCTGCAAAACGCCCTGGCCAGGTCCGTGGCCCTGTACTTCGGCAGAGGGCGAATGTACACGCAAAAACTCGTAGCTGAATTCAAAGCGTTCGCCATCTTCAAATGTAATCTTCAGTATCCTGGATTTCTTGTGCAGGCTGATCTCGGTTGGCCTGGGAGTATCGGTCATGTTTTTTATACCATACTGTAGTTGTCGGGTCTTGATCCTGGCCGCGTGTCAGTGATCAAAGAATATACCTGCTCAGGTCTTCATCCATTACCAGCGCACCCAGTTGCTCGTTGACGTAGTCAGCATCGATGGTAATAGTGCTGCCAGACTTGTCTGTAGCTTCAAACGAGATGGATTCAAGCAGTTTTTCCATCACGGTATGCAGGCGGCGTGCACCTATATTTTCACTGCGTTCATTAATCTGGCTCGCGATTTCGGCAATGCGTTCGATGCTGTCCTGTTCGAACTTCAGCTTGACCGACTCGGTATTGATCAATGCTGTGTATTGTTCAGTCAGCGAGGCATCCGGTTCGGTCAGTATGCGTACAAATTCCTCTGCACCCAGGTCGTCCAGCTCTACACGAATCGGCAGACGACCCTGTAATTCCGGAATCAGGTCAGATGGTTTGGAAAGATGAAAGGCACCGGATGCAATAAACAGGATGTGATCGGTTTTTATCATGCCGTGCTTGGTTGAGACCGTGCTGCCTTCCACGAGCGGCAGCAAATCACGTTGAACGCCCTCCCGTGATACATCCGGCCCACTGCTATCACTGCGCCGGGTAACCTTGTCGAGCTCGTCTATGAACACGATGCCGTTCTGTTCGGTATTTTCCAGTGCGCTGAGTTTCAGGTCATCCTCGTTGATCATCTTCGCGGCTTCTTCATCGCATAACAGTCTGTGTGCATCCTTGATGCGCAGCTTGCGTGTCTTGGTGCGATCGGCACCGATGTTTTGAAACATGCCCTGTAGCTGGCTGGTCATTTCCTCCATGCCGGGCGGCGCCATGATTTCAATACCCATCGGTGTTACCGAGATATCGATCTCGATCTCCCTGTCATCCAGCGCGCCTTCCCGCAGGCGTTTACGAAACTTCTGGCGGGTGTCCGAGCCGGCATGGTCCTGGTCATCCGGCGCCATGCTGCGTGGTGCCGGCAGCAGGGCGTCGAGGATGCGTTCCTCGGCGGCATCTTCGGCACGGGTACGCACCCTGGACATGGCGCTCTCACGTTCCATCTTGACGGCCATGTCCACCAGGTCACGGACGATGGATTCCACGTCACGCCCAACATAGCCGACCTCGGTGAACTTGGTGGCCTCGATCTTGATAAACGGCGCCTTGGCGAGTTTGGCCAGGCGGCGCGCAATCTCGGTCTTGCCGACCCCGGTAGGTCCGATCATCAGGATGTTCTTGGGGGTGATCTCGGAGCGCAGTGGTTCATCCACCTGCATCCGGCGCCAGCGGTTGCGCAGAGCGATGGCCACTGCGCGCTTGGCCGCATCCTGGCCGATAATATGCTTGTCCAGTTCCTGGACAATTTCTCTGGGGGTCATTTCCGACATGTTAGGAGATTTTCATGTTAGTTAACGTAATTACGTTTATATTTAGCAGCAATTAACTGCATTTACAGGCTTTTAAGGCTGTTAGCCTGGTCACAATTCCTCGATGGTCAGGCTCTGGTTGGTGTACACGCAGATATCGGCCGCAATATGCAGTGCTTTCTCGGTGATGGTGCGAGCATCCAGGTCGGTATTATCAAACAGTGCACGCGCTGCAGCCTGCGCAAACGGGCCGCCTGAACCAATGGCCATCAACGCGTGTTCCGGCTCGATAACATCGCCATTGCCGCTGATGATCAGCGAGGCACTGGCATCGGCAACCACCAGCAGGGCCTCCAGGTGGCGCAGCATCTTGTTGGTGCGCCAGTCCTTTGCCAGTTCTACCGCCGCACGGGTCAGTTGGCCACCAAACGCCTCAAGTTTCGCCTCAAACAGCTCAAACAGGGTGAAGGCATCCGCCGTGCCGCCGGCAAAACCGGCGATGACTTTATCGTCATACAGGCGGCGTACCTTGCGAGCATTGCCCTTCATGATGGTGTCACCCATCGTTACCTGTCCGTCACCGCCAATGACCACACTGTCATTGCGCCGCACGGACAGGATGGTCGTACCTCGGAACTGCTCCACGTGTGGTCTCCTGGAAAAACGGGCGTACGATTGTACACCATCCTTTCCGTTCAGATCAGTATGAATTTAAAGGGATTTTTGGAAAAGTGAACGAGACTGCCGGGTGTATGGGCGTGTGACTTAATGGTTCAGCGGGTGGATTTGCGCGCCCGCGGGTGGGCCTTGTCATAGACCTGTGCGAGATGCTGGAAATCCAGGTGGGTATAGACCTGGGTGGTGCTGATATCAGCGTGACCGAGCAACTCCTGTACGGCGCGCAGGTCGCCACTGGATTCCAGCAGGTGACTGGCAAAGGAGTGGCGCAGGGTATGGGGGTGAAGGTCGCCGGGAACACCCTGTTTGCGGGCCCATTCCTTGACGCGTTTCTGAATGGCACGGGCGCCCAGGCGGGTACCGTTGCGGCCGGTGAACAGCGCTGTTTCGTCCTCTGCAAGTTGTTTCGGGCGCAGCTTCAACCAGGCACGTAATGCAGTAACCGCCTTGCCTCCTACCGGGATAACCCGTGTCTTTGAGCCTTTTCCCGTAACGCGGACCATGCGCTCACTGAAATCCACGTCTGTGCAGTCCAGTGCTACGAGTTCAGCCAGGCGCAGCCCGGATGAATACATTAGCTCGAGGATGGCAAGATCACGTATTGCCAGGGTGTCCCGGGTATTCACGCTCAGCATACGCGTGATGTCGTCTACCGTGAGCGTATCCGGCAGGTGCTGTGCTGCTTTCGGTGCCCGGACGTCCAGCCCGGGATTGAGGTTTACCGCCTGCTCCCTGAGCAGGTAATTATAAAAACTGCGCAGTGCCGACAGGCGTCTCTGGATACTGCGTCCGCCGAGGCCACGGCGGTGACATTGAGCTGCGTATTGTCTGACGTGATGAGTACCAAGTGTTTTCCAGTGCCTGATGCCGGCAGTGTTACACCAGTCCAGGAGTTCCGCCAGGTCGCGTTGATAGTGTATGCAGGTGTTGGCGGAAAGCCGGCGTTCCGTCTGCAGGTGGTGCAGAAAAGCGTCGATCCAGTCTTGTGATTGGTGCGCCACAGCCAGGTGGGTGTGGTTAGACTGCTGAGGTGTTCCTGGTGTTTTCTTC
>DAOVYA010000199.1 GCA_030635865.1 Gammaproteobacteria bacterium
ACCGACACCGACACTGCCGCCACCACCGCCACCGCCGCAAGCGACCAGCAACAGCACCATGGCAATAGCTGCCATAAATTTATTAAGCATTAAAATTCTTGTATTCATAAGATCGCCTCATCAATGCAGGTTATCTTGATAACTTGCATGTTTAGTTCTCCTGCATGGTGGAGTCTTGTCTTGCCGGCGCGAGAAAAAACTTTGATTACATCCAGGATCTACGTAAAAATATTATTGTTGTTCAACTATACAGAGACCCGGCAAGATAGGCTATGGTACAAAAGGACTAGGTAACCATTTTACTATCAATAATCTACATATGATTTATTGCAGCAACTGCGGTGGCGCGTAACCGAGAAAACCCCGGAAGGTAATGAGCACACTCGCTATGTATGTGATGCCTGCTAGATCGTCCACTAACAGAATCTGAAAATCATCGCCGTCTGCATACCGATGCGGGAAGATCGGATGGCGCCCAAACCCCGGGTGAGCCAGATATGCTATTGCGTCTTATCCCTTCCTCATCGTGTTGTTAATCCAGGCTGCTGCGGATTAATAGCTGTAATTGAATGACTACTTTACAGTGGCGGTTTCAACTGCTGGACGTTCACTGGGATTTGGTGACCAATGTGTATTGGTCGACTGGAGAAGTACGATAGAAAGATGTGAACGTCTGCACCGTGTTCAAGACCTTCACGGGAAGTCGGGGAATGTCGCGGTAGGGGTCAATGGAAGTGTAAATATCTGGAATTATTGCTGTTTGTATTACTCGTTGTCATGTCTTATTATTTCGCCGCACTAAATTGACATGGCAGAGGTCGTTGGTTCGATTCCAGTCGCGCCTGCCAAATTTAATAAAGCATCGTTCACCGGTGCTTTCTTTGTTTGTATATCAAGTGGCCCCTCGTATCGGTCACCACTGGAGAGAAAACATGCCTACAGTAACCCTTCCCGATGGTAGTACCCGCGAATTCGATCAAGCCATAACCGTCCATGACGTCGCCGCCGATATCGGTCCCGGTCTTGCGAAGGCCGCATTGGCCGGCAAGGTTGATGGCGAACTGGTCGATACTTCGTATCTCATTGAAAAGGACGCTGCGCTGGCGATCGTTACCAGCAAGGATGAGGATGCGCTTGAGTTGATGCGTCACGATGCGGCGCATATCATGGCACAGGCAGTGCAGGAACTCTATCCGGGCACCCAGGTTACGATCGGTCCGGCCATCGAGAACGGTTTCTATTATGACTTTGCCCGTGATGAAGCCTTTACCCCGGAAGACCTGGCAACCATTGAAAAACGCATGCATGAAATCGTGAAACGCGATTTGAAAATCGAGCGCGAGGTCTGGGATCGAGACCAGGCAGTCAAAGTGTTTGGCGAGATCGGTGAGCAATACAAGGTTGAGATCATCAATGATGTCATTCCCGAGGGCGAAGAAGTTTCGGTGTACCGGCAGGGGGAGTGGTTTGATGTCTGCCGTGGACCACACCTGCCCAGCACCGGGAAGCTTGGCAAGGGTTTCAAGCTGATGAAACTGGCCGGGGCCTACTGGCGTGGTGATTCAAACAACGTGATGCTGCAGCGCATCTACGGTACGGCCTGGCGCGACAAGAAGGAGTTGAAGGCTTACCTGCAGCGCCTGGAAGAGGCCGAGAAGCGTGATCACCGCAAACTTGGCAAGACCATGGACCTGTTTCATACCCAGGAAGAAGCACCGGGCATGATCTTCTGGCATGAGCATGGCTGGGAGATATACCTGGTAATCCAGGACTATATCCGCGGCATGTTGCGGCAGCACCATTACCAGGAAGTCCACACGCCGCACATCATTGACCGTTCCCTGTGGGAGAAATCCGGACACTGGGAAAAATTCTCGGACGATATGTTCATCACCGAATCCGAGAACCGGGTCTATGCACTCAAGCCGATGAATTGCCCGGCCCACATCCAGATCTATAACCAGGGCCTGAAGAGTTACCGTGACCTGCCGCTACGGCTGGCGGAATTCGGTTCATGCACGCGCAATGAGCCTTCCGGTACCTTGCATGGGTTGATGCGGGTCAGGAATTTTGTGCAGGATGATGCGCACATCTTCTGTACAGAAGGCCAGATCCAGGATGAGGTCTCCGATTTTATTGACCTGCTGTTCCAGGTGTATGCCGACTTTGGTTTCGAGGACGTCAGCGTGAAGTTTTCAACCCGTCCCGAGCAGCGGGTGGGCGAAGACGCCCTGTGGGACAAGGCAGAACAATCCCTGCAGGCGGTGCTGGATAACAAGCAGTTGGACTGGGAGTTGCAGCCGGGTGAGGGTGCCTTCTATGGGCCCAAGATCGAGTTCAACCTGAAAGACTGCCTCGACCGGGTATGGCAACTGGGCACCATCCAGCTGGATTTTTCCATGCCGGAACGGCTTGGATCCCATTATATTGCAGAGGACGGCAGCAAGCAGGTGCCGGTGATGCTGCACCGGGCCATCCTCGGTTCACTGGAGCGTTTTATCGGTATTTTGATTGAACATTATGCCGGCGTCCTGCCGCTGTGGCTGGCCCCGGTGCAGGCCGTTGTCCTCAATATCACCGACCAACAGGCGGACTATGCCCGAAAAATGGAAGAATCCCTGAGAAATAAGGGCCTGAGGGTCAATTCGGACTTGAGAAATGAGAAAATCGGCTTTAAAATCCGCGAGCACACTATTAAACGTGTTCCCTATCTGCTGGTAATCGGCGATCGGGAACTGGAAGCAGGTACCGTGGCCGTGCGCACGCGAGGCGGTAAGGATCTTGGAAGCATGCCGGTTGAGCAGCTTGCCGAGGGTCTGAAAACCGAGTCCGCGAGCCGCGGCCGTACTGTTTTGGAGGGTTAGAGTATCGCTGCAAAAAAACCGCAACATCGGGTGAATGAGAGAATCATTGCAACTGAAGTACGCGTAATCGACCAGGAAGGTGAACAGATAGGCATTGTCACTATTGAAGAGGCCAACGACATAGCCGGCAAAGTGAACCTGGACCTGGTTGAAATATCGCCAAATGCCGAGCCTCCCGTATGCCGGATAATGGATTACGGCAAATTCAGGTTTGAAGAGAGCAAGAAACTTCAGACTGCAAAGAAAAAACAGAAACAGACCCAGGTCAAGGAAATCAAGTTCCGGCCGGGTACCGATATTGGCGATTACAATATCAAGCTGCGCAAACTGGTCAGTTTCCTGGAAGAGGGTGATCGCACAAAAGTGACGTTGCGTTTCCGCGGCCGGGAAATGGCACACCAGGAGCTGGGTCTTGAATTATTGCAGCGGGTAAAGGCAGATCTGGAAGAATACGGTACGGTTGAACAGGAACCGAAAATGGAAGGCCGGCTGATGGTAATGGTGCTGGCGCCGATCAGAAAAAAGTGACACGAACAGCGTTCGTGTCATTGCGAGCGGAGCGCGGCAATCTCGTGAAGCTGGCAGCGGACTTGATGAGATTGCCGCGTCACTTCGTTCCTCGCAATGACAGGTTATTATTTATATTTATTTGGAGAAGTTGGAAATGCCCAAGTTAAAAACGAATCGCGGTGCTGCAAAGCGCTTCAAGAAGACCGGTTCCGGTGGTTTCAAGCGTGGCCAGTCGCATCTGCGTCATATCCTGACGAAGAAGAGCAGCAAGCGTAAGCGTCAGCTCGGTGCACCTGCAGAAGTGAACAAGGCAGATGTGGCCATGGTGCGCCGTCTGTTGCCGTTCATTTGATTTTATTATTTTAGAGGTAGTTAGTAATGCCAAGAGTAAAACGTGGTGTAACAGCGCATGCAAAGCACAAGAAGGTGCTGGGCAAGGCGAAAGGTTATTACGGCGCACGCAGCAAGATTTTTCGGGTTGCCAAGCAGGCCGTCATCAAGGCAGGGCAGTACGCCTACCGTGATCGCCGTCAACGCAAGCGCCAGTTTCGTGTCCTGTGGATTGCGCGTATCAATGCAGCCGCTCGCGAGAACGGCCTGTCCTATAGCCGTATGATCGACGGGCTGAACAAGGCAAATGTTGAAGTAGACAGAAAGGTACTCGCCGATATCGCGGTATTTGATGCCGCAGGTTTTAGCGTGCTGGCAGAAAAGGCCAAGGCCAGCCTGTCGGTTTAGCCCCTTTACCGCGAACGAATAACAAAAAAGGGGAAGGGTGATTAGCCCTTCCCCTTTTTTATGCTTGAGGAAATGCTGATTTACTAGTCATTGCGACGACTGCATGGATGCAGGAGGTAG
>DAOVYA010000156.1 GCA_030635865.1 Gammaproteobacteria bacterium
TATCGGCCTGTTCCATGGGTCAAGTGGTCGTACGCAGCACGCAATCCATCCTCGACAGCGGCGTCGAGTCGATGAACCGTGAAACAGATCTGCAACTTGCGCGCGATGCCATGCCGGCAAATCTCAAGTTGATTGAAGGCATGTTGATCTCGGATCCGAATAACAGCGAGATGCGCCTGTTCGCGGCCCAGGGCTTCTACGGATACAGCTACGGCTTTATTGAACCGGAAGATACGGATCGTGCGCGTTTGCTCTATCGTCGATGCTACACACATGCACGCAAGGCGCTGCGCCAATCCGGCGTGAAAACCGACCCTGAATCTTCCTCATCAGAAGAACTGCAGGCTGCAGTCGATCATGCTGGTAAAAGTGCCGTACCTGCCCTGTTCTGGACTGCATCCTGCCTGGGCAAATGGATCGACCTGAACCGCGACAAGCCGACAGGTATCGCCGGTCTCTCCAGTGCCGCCATTATGATGCAACGTGTCATTGAACTGGAGAATGAATTCTATTTTGGGGGCGCCCACATGTTTTTCGGAGTCTATTACGGAGGCCGTGCGCCAATGTTTGGTGGCGACTTTGCACTTTCTGAAAAAAGCTTCGCCCGTGCCACAGAGATAAACAACGACAAGTTATTGCTGGTTGACGTACTACAGGCGGAGTACCTGGATCGCCAGAAACTGGATCAGCAGTCATTCCACGCACGTCTGGAAAAGGTCATGAATGCACCCGACGACCTGTACCCGGACATGGCGCTGATAAACGCCATCAGTAAACAAAGGGCCAAACGTTTGCTGGAGACTGAAAAGGACTGGTTCTGATTATGCCACGGGCAATCATCCCGCTTGGGGTTTTTACCGGCATTGCCCTGTGCCTTATTGCATTTGCGAGTACGTCATTGTCTGCCGACGGCATAGATGATGGAAATGAAGTTTATGAATTGAAATTCGCCACCCTGGCCCCGCCCGGTACCACCTGGATGAACCTTCTGCAGGAATGGGCTGACCAGGTACGCACTGAAAGCGAGGGGCGGCTGGTCTTCAAAATCTACCCCGGTGGTGTGCAGGGCGACGAACCCGATGTACTAAAAAAGATTCGCTTCGGCCAGTTGCATGGTGGTGCCTTTACCGGCTACGGGCTGGGACATATCTACTCACCAGTACGCGTACTGGAGCTGCCGTTCCTTTTCAATGACATTGATGAAATTGATTATGTACGCAAACAATTCATGCCGGAAATCGAACAGGGCTACCGGGATAATGGCTATGAACTGCTGGGCTGGATGGAAATCGGATTCATTTACTTCTTTTCAAAAGAGCCCATCCGCTCACTCGACGACCTGAAAAAACGTCGCATCTGGCACTGGAAAGGTGACCCGCTCGGCAAGGCTTTTTTTGACGCCAGCGGCCTGGCGCCGGTGCCACTGTCGATTATTGATGTCTACACCAGTCTCTCTACCGGGTTGATTGACACGGTATACACTCCACCGCTGGGTGCAATTGCCTTGCAGTGGTTTACCAAGACAAAATACGTCACCAATGTTCCCATGGCCAACGGCATCGGTTCCCTGGTCGTGTCGAGAAGATTTTTCCAGAACCTGCCACAGGACCTGCAGAAACTGTTAAAGCACACCGGCCAGGTTACTGGCGAAAAACTGATTGCCGCGACCCGCAAGGACAATGCTGAAAGTCTCGTCGTACTGGAACAGAAGGGACTGAAATTTGTGATGGACGCTGATGACCTGGATTCTGAAGAGGTGAAAGCACTCAGCAAAAGAGCCGGGGAAAGCCTGATGGAGATTGGGTATATTCCGGAATCAACCATAAAAAAAGTCAACCAATGGCTGGATGACTACCATGCCAGCCAATCAAAAGAAAAGGTAGATGTTCCTGGCTGAACCCCACTGGATAACGAGCTTCCGCCACGCATTGCTACGCATGGACAGGTTCATGGCGGGCACCTCGTTGATGGTTCTGCTGGGTCTGGTTTTTGGCCAGGTCATCGCGCGCAACTTCTTCCTTTCAAGCATTCCAAACGCTGATATTGTGTCGCGCTACATGGTCCTGTACGTCACCTTCTTCGGTGCAGCACTAGCCATTGAATACCACAAGCACATCCGCATAGACGTCGTCGCTGCATGTATGCGACCTGAACGAATTCTGAAACTCAGACCTCCCCTGTACCTGATCTCTGCAGCAATCTGCGGGGTGCTCGCCTGGGGGGGTGGACGGTTCTGGTATGACGACTGGCAATATGTTGCAGACCATGAACGCTGGACCTCTATCCTGGCCCTGATTACCCCCTTCGGTTTTTTTCTGCTGGCACTTCACTTCCTTATCGGCGGTCTGTTTAACCCACCCCCGGACAAGCATGCACCATGACTATCCTTGTGATCGTGCTGCTGGTACTGCTGACACTACTGGGGATGCCCCTGTTTATCGCGCTTGCCGGTGGCAGCCTGCTGGCAACATTCAACGCGGGACTGGACCCCGCGCTGCTTGCCGTTGAATTAAACCGGTTGGCAGCATCCCCGTACCTGGCTGCCATCCCGCTCTTTACTTTCGCCGGTGTCGTCCTTGCCGCGGGTGGCGCACCGCAACGTATGATCCAGCTTTTCAATGCCTGCGTAGGCTGGCTGCCTGGTGGAATCGCCAGCGTAGCACTTGCATCGTGCGCGTTCTTTACCGCATTTTCCGGCGCATCGGGAGTAACGATCCTGGCCCTGGGGGGGCTGATGTTTCCCATGCTGGCACATGCCGGTTACAAGGAGCGCTTCAATCTTGGACTGCTGACGACTTCCGGTTCGCTCGGACTGTTGTTTCCTCCCAGCCTCGCCATCCTGCTCTACGGTATCGTAGCAAGTGTCAGCATTGATCAACTGTTCCTGGCCGGCGTGGTGCCCGGCCTGTTACTGATGGTAATGCTGGCACTGTATTGCCTGTACATCGGCAGAAAAACAGCGGTACCAAGCCATAAATTCTCCTTGATAAACCTTGCACGGGCCGCAAGAGATGGTTTCTGGGACCTGCTCCTGCCAATCGGAATTGTTGTCGGGATATTCGGCGGCTATGTCACCATCAGCGAGGCATCGGCCTGTACCGCAGTGTATGTTTTGTTGCTCGAAGGCGTTATCCACCGCGAAATACACCTTGTCAAACATCTACCTGATTTGCTCAGGGACGCAGCCATCCTGGTTGGCAGTATCCTTGTTATTTTAAGCGTGGCAATGGGACTGACCAACCTGCTGATCGATGCGCAGGTTCCGACAAAAATTCTGTCATACATGCAGATACATGTTGACTCACAACTGCAGTTTCTTATTTTGCTTAACGTGTTCCTGCTAATCGTTGGCTGCATGATGGACATCTTCTCTGCAACCGTTGTCGTTGTTCCACTGATATTGCCGATTGCCCAGAGCTATGGCATCAATCCTGTCCACCTGGGTATTATTTTCCTGGCAAATCTTGAAATCGGCTACAGCACGCCCCCGGTTGGCATCAATCTTTTCATTGCCAGCCAGCGCTTCAATCGCCCGGTACTCAGCCTGTTTCGTGCCGCGCTGCCCTTCCTGGCGCTGATGCTGTTATGGCTGGGACTTGTTACCTACGTCCCCTTCTTCACTCTCTGGTGGCAACACTGATTGCTCACGCGCTGCATCGATACCCTGCTGTATCGCGGCACTGACATCGGCTTCAAGCTCTTTCAACAGCGTGGCGGCATCACTTCCCCGGGCGACGTGTGTTGGCCGTATAAATACCACGCGGGTCACTCCATCCCTGGCATACAGGCTGATATGCAATGGACACATTGCAAGCAAATCCGGCTCGAGATTACTGACCTGGTTCGCATACCAGGCATTACAAAACACCATTGAACGAATACTGCTTAACCGATTACGATTATAGTCATCACCCCAGCGTTCGGAGAAACGCCCCAGGCTGCTACCGATATTCGGCTCAAACACAACAAAGAAGCTGTTTTCTTCCAGTGAGTTGTAGACTTCTTTATATACGGTTTCAAGATCCTGCCTTAGCTCCCAGGCAAGCACACCGGGCAGGTCGGCCCGGGCAAGACCAGTCAAGAGAACCAGAACAAGTAACGTGGTTATTCTCATCAGCATGCGTCTCCTTAACATTTAAAGTTGTGGTCATTATAATCACCACAAGTACTCAATGAACCTCTGACACATGAACCGTCATTGCGAGCCCACCCACTCGTCATTGCGACTTCCCACCCCCCGTCATTGCGAGCGAAGCGCGGCAATCTCGTGAATCTTGCAACAGAGGTGAACTTATAGAGATTGCCGCGTCACTCCGTTCCTCGCAATGACGGGAATTGATTAGCTACATCACTGTGTTCCTTGCAATGACGGGGGTCATTAAAATTACTATATCTCGCACACCATGACCGCCTTTAATAAACGTTGTGTAATTTTATACACCTGCCTTCTGCTTGTCAGTGCACTCCTGGGCGCATGTGGTGATAAAGACCAGGGATTTCGCCTGCCAGATGATGCGGTATTACTCGCCTTTGGCAACAGCATTACCTGGGGCACCGGCGCAGAAAGGCAGCAAAGCTACCCTGCCATCCTGTCACGCATAACCGGCCACAAGGTAATTAATGCCGGCATCCCCGGTGAAGTCACCGTGCAGGGAAAACAGCGACTACCCGGTCTGCTGGACAAACACAAACCAGGACTGCTGATACTTTGTCATGGCGGAAATGACCTGCTACGCAGGTTCAACCTCGCTGACACGAAAAGCAACCTGGAGGCAATGATCGACAGCGCGACCCAACGCAATATCCCCGTACTGCTGATCGGCGTGCCTTCGTTTGGCTTGCTGTTCCTTGAGTCCAATGAAATGTATAACGAAGTCGCAGAAGAATATGCGCTTCTCTATGCA
>DAOVYA010000266.1 GCA_030635865.1 Gammaproteobacteria bacterium
GATGAAATACGGCGTACCGACTGGACCCCGCGTTCTGTGCACCGCAAGGCACGCGAGGTTGCCGAGGCCGTTCGCAAGATCGAGAACGAGAAGGGCCGTGATGCGCGAGGTGTTGAAGTCGCTGAAGCCATGGGCCTTGAAATAAAGGAATATCACAAGATACTGCAGGATGCGACGGGCTGCCGCATTTTCAGTTTTGAGGATCCCGGTAATGCCGGCGAAGAAGGCTATGCAAGCAATTCCCGCGACCTGAACCAGCCGCTGGATACCTTGCAGAATGAAGATTTCAAGAAAGGACTGGCCGAGGCCATCAAGGGCCTGCCAGAGCGTGAGCGCCTGGTTATGGCCCTGTATTACGACGAAGAGCTTAACCTTCGCGAGATTGGTGAAATACTGGGCGTTAGCGAGTCACGGGTGTGCCAGATCCATGGGCAGGCACTGATTCGCTTGCGTGCCCGCATGGAAACCTGGTTGGCTGATTGAGGGTTGAAATACGATGGCCATGAGCGCTGAAAAATCTGAAAAATGCTGGTATACGCGACGCGACGGTGTAATGCGCGGGCCGTTTACAGCTGAGAATATCTCTCGCTATATATTGCTTGGCCGTATCCACCTGGATGATGAAGTAAGCCAGGACCGCGAGACCTGGATTGTCGCGGGACACCTTGACAGCTTGCTGCCTGCCGAGCTGAAGAGCCAGTCAAGCTGGGATGATTATCAAAAACTGGTGACTGCTCATATGAAAGCCGATGAGCGCAGGGGTGATCGTCGTACCGGAAAACGCAAGCATTACCTGGAGCGTCATGCAGAGAAGAGGGTGCGAGGGGATCGCCGTAATCATGTTGATAACACGCTGTTATGCCAGCACCTGCTGGACAATCCCGTGTCCAGTGATGAGAGACGTCCTGTGTCACAATATAAACGGCCTGCATTGCTGTTCGTGGTGTTGCTGGTAACCATGATGTTTGCCTGGTTAAGCCCTACTCAGTCCTGATTGAATTTTCATCCAGGTTCCTTATTCCTGGCACCGGCGCGCTAAACGATTCAGTTGAATAGCGCCAGACCTCCAGCGTATTCGACCAGTAGTCGGCTGTTAACCCGGCTTTCATCTTCAGTTGATCAAGAAACTCTGCCGGTTCCGGTAGTGATTCCCAAACGCTGGGCAGAAATGTGCCCCTGGCATTCCTGTCCTGCAGTATCAGGCCGTCCTGCCCGGGGCGGAGCATATCAAGCAGTGTCTGTTGTGAATCAAATGTGAGTGCCTGGCTGGATCCAAGTACAGAGACGCCGATATCGATGGAATCCAGTTCCCCACGGTCGAGCTTCTGAAAACGCGGATCCCGGTATGCCGCGGCAAAGGCATTGGCTGCGACATCCTCAACCAGGCGTCTGTGTGCCTCCAGTGAACCGATGCAGCCACGCAGTGACGGGCCTGTTTTCAGGGTAACGAAGCAGGCACGCAATTCACGCAGTTGCTGGCTGTACCCCTCACTGCTGATGGCCTCCGGGGCGCCGGAGGCCAGTCCGGATTCAATCGAGCTCAAGGCTACCTGCAGCAGGCTCAGGCGTGTTGGGGGAGAGTACGCCATGCTATGCGGAGATTACCCAGGTACCGTAACCGACGACCTGGTCGCGCGGGCCGGCAGTATCGCCCGAGTTGCGCAGGTCAACGGTGTGTACAGAAAGCCCGTGCTGCCGCGCGTACAGGAGAAGTCCGTTGACCGGGTTGCGCCCGCAGGCATGATCATGGCTGATCTTTTCCAGCGCCAGGCCTTCAATAGCCCTGGCGGTTTTGTTGTCGAGTTGAACGGCGGTTTCGTAGTCATGGAAGTGGCTCAAATCAGAACTGATGATGATCACTGTCCCGGGCCTGTCCCAGAAATGCCCGATAATCTCACAGACCTCATCGGGCGAGGCATCCCCGACGACCAGTGGTACCAGTGTGAATTGATTCAGTATGAGCTGCAGAAAGGGCAGGTGTACCTCAAGGCTGTGTTCCAGCCGATGGGCCTCATCGTTTATATGTACCTGTGGCAGGGTGAGGATGTCACTGATTGCAGCGCGATCAAGGGGTATGGTGCCGAGCGGGGTTTTAAAACCAGCGGCACTCGATGCTGCAAGCCCGTTGAAAGCAACCCGGTGCGCAGGCCCGAGCAGGATAACCTGGTCGATGTGATCGGCCGCCTGTTGTAAACGTGCATAGCCGCTGGCTGCAACCGGTCCTGAATAGATATAACCGGCATGCGGGACGATCATCGCTTTCGGCGGCGACCCATCACTGGCGGATTCCGCCAGGTAGTTGTGCAGCATGGACTGCAATTCTTCCGGGTCGGCTGGATAGAAAGTGCCGGCTACAGCAGCTTCCCTGATTTTTTCCATGATGGTGGCTCCGGTACTGCTCTGCATACAGAGTATATCAGGCAAGGTCTGGTCCATTGATATTTGTAGGGTGCGCTATGCGCACCATAAACCAAGGCATTGAGACCGACGCTTGGTGCGCACGGCGCACCCTACACCTATGGTAACTAGATGGGGACCACTGAGAAAAATATCAAGTGATGAACAGCAACACCACGGCCACCAGGCTGTCGTGATTTCCTGATTACTGGTTTTGCAGTTGCAGTACCACGCCGCCCAGCGGTGGCAGGGAGAGTGAGAAAGAGCAGGGTTTGTCGTTCCAGGACAGGTCCTCGGTGTTTACCTGCCCGTTGTTGCCGATATCGGAGCCACCATAATACCCGGAGTCCGAATTGAGAAGTTCAATATATGTGGCTGCCACGGGTACTCCAAGACGATAGTCATGGCGCGGCACCGGCGTAAAATTGAGTGCGACGATAACAATGTTGTCGCCGTCACGGCGCAGGTAAGCGAGCATAGAATCCTCGGAGGCATTGCCGTCGATCCATTCAAATCCTTCCTGAACAAAATCATAGCGATGAAGTGCTGAAAACTCGCGGTAGATTCTGTTCAAGTCACCAACCAGGTGTTGTACCCCCCGGTGACCCTCGTATTCCAACAGGTGCCATTCAACACTGGCATCAAAATTCCATTCATGCCCCTGCGCAATTTCGTTACCCATGAACAGCAGCTTCTTGCCGGGAAAGGTAAACATGTAGGTATACAGCAGGCGCAGGTTGGCAAAGCGTTGCCAGTCATC